>JAJXZZ010000414.1 GCA_021779795.1 Acidobacteriota bacterium
TGAGTCTCATCTTCGAAGTCTGCGTGGACTCGGCCGAGGCGGCGATGGCGGCCGAAGTGGGGGGCGCGCACCGCGTGGAGCTGTGCAGCGACCTGCTCGAGGGCGGCCTGACCCCGAGTCTCGGGACGCTCCGCGTGGCGCGCGAGCGGCTCCGCATCGGCATCATGGCGATGGTGCGGCCGCGCGGCGGCGACTTCTGCTACACCGACACCGAGTTCGCCGTGATGCGCGAGGACCTGCGGGCCGCGCGCGAGGCGGGGGTCAACGGCGTCGTGTTCGGGATCCTGAACCCGAACGGGACGGTCGATCGCGAGCGCACGGCCGAATTGGCGGCGCTCGCCCGTCCGCTGCCGGTCACCTTCCACCGGGCGTTCGACGTCACGCGCGATCCGTTCGAGGCGCTCGACGCCCTGGTCGAGCTGGGCGTCGAGCGGGTGCTCACGTCGGGCCAGGAGCCGAGCGCGCTCGAGGGGCTGGATGTCATCGCGAAGCTGGTGAAGCGGGCGGCCGGGCGGATCATCGTGATGCCCGGCGGCGGGGTCACCGAGCGCACCGTCGCGCGCGTGGCCGCCGGGTCGGGCGCGGGCGAGATCCACTTCGCCAGCCTGGAGCCGCGCGAGGGGCGGATGGTCTACCGCAACGCGCGCGTGTTCATGGGCGGCGCGCTCCGGCCGGCCGAGTACGCGCAGGACGTCACGCGCCCCGAGTCGGTGGCGGCCGTCATCGCGGCAGGCCGGCGGAACTGAACGCCCGTTCGATCCGCGCCAGCGCCTCGGCGAGCGTCGCACGCGGGCAGGCGAGGTTGATCCGCACGAACCCGGACGACTCCTCGCCGAACCAGGCCCCGCTGTCGAAGTAGACCCGCGCCTGGCGCAGGCAGAACTCGTCCAGCTCGGCCTGCGGCATCCCCAGCCGCCGGCAGTCGATGAGCGCGAGATAGGTCCCCTCGGGCCGGATGAACCGCAGGTCGGGCAGCCGCTCGGCGATGAACCGGTCGGCCAGGTCCACGTTGCCCTCCAGGTAGTCGAGCAGCTGGTCGAGCCAGTCGGCGCCGTGCCGGTAGGCCGCCTCGAGGGCCACCGCGCCGAACAGGCTCGCGATCGTCAGCCCCGCCGCCTCGAACCGCTCGGTGTAGCGCGCGAGCAGCGCGGGGTTGGACGACACGACGAGCGACATGTTCAGCCCGGCGATGTTGAACGTCTTGCTCGGCGCGAGCAGCGTGACCGTCCGCTCGGCCAGCGCGGGCGAGATCGACGCCAGCGGGACATGGCGGCGGCCGGGCAGCACGAGGTCCATGTGGATCTCGTCGGAGAGGACCAGCAGATCGCGCCGCGCGCAGACCTCGCCGAGCTGCGCCAGCTCCTCGCGCCGCCACACCCGGCCGACCGGGTTGTGCGGGCTGCAGAGGATCAGCAGCCGCGTGCGCTCGTCGATCCGCCGCTCGAGATCGGCGAGGTCCATCCGGTAGCTGCCGCCGTCGGCGGCCAGGGGGTTGCGGACGAGCCGGCGTCCGTTGCGCTCGACGGCGTGGAAGAAGGGATAGTAGACCGGCGTCTGGACCACCACGCCGTCGCCGGGCGCGGTGAACGCGTTCACGCAGAGGTTGACGGCCGGCACGACGCCGGGGGCGCGCGCGAGCCACGACCGCTCGACCGCCCACCCGTGCCGCTCGCGCAGCCAGCCGATGGCCGAGGCCCAGAACGACTCGGGGATCGACGCGTACCCGTAGGCGCCGTGCGCGGCGCGCCGCGACACCGCCTCGACGACCTCGGGCGGGGCGGCGAAGTCCATGTCCGCCACCCACATCGGGATCACGTCGTCGAGGCCGAAGTCCACCGGGCAGCGGTCCCACTTGAGGGAGTGGGTGTGCCGGCGATCGAGAATCGTGTCGAAGTCGTAGCGCATCGCGTCGATTATATCGACGCGGGAGGGAACCGCAGACAGCGGATCACGATCCAAGGCCGGGACACTCGGGGGCCGGCAGCGGATCGACCGGCCCGCAGACGGCTGGACCGAATGCCGGCTGCCGATCGTGATCCGCTGCCCGCGTCGCGCCCTGGGCCATCTCCTCCAGCCCCTGCCCGACGACCGACGCGATGAGCTCGATCTCCTCCCGGGTGATGTCGAACGCCGGCGTGAAGCGCAGCCCCGTCTCGCCGCCGTGGATCATCTCGATGCCGTGCGTGCGGAGGTACTGCTCGAACCCGCCCTCGCCCAGCACGCGGTAGCGCGACGGGTTGAGCATCGCGCTGACCATCAGGCCGGTGCCGACGACCTGCTCGATGGCGCCCGGGAAGGCGCGCGACAGCCCCTCGAGCGCGGCCACGAGGTCGCGCCCGCGCTGCCGGATGTTCTCGCGCAGCTCGTCGGTGATCGCGTCCATCACCGCGCACGCCGCCTCCATCGCGCGCGGGTTGCCGGTCATCGTGTTGCCGTAGAGCCCCGTCACGTACTCGGCCGCCGTCGCCTCGGTCAGCGCCACGACCGACAGCGGGTACTGCCCCGCGTTGAGCGCCTTGGAGTAGGTCTCCATGTCGGGCGGCGCCGCCGTCTCGAAGCCCGGGTAGTCCGCGATCGACAGGCACCCCTGGGCCCGCAGGCCCGCCTGCACCGAGTCCACCACGAGCAGCGAGCCGGCCGCCGAGGTGAGCGCCCGCGCCGCGTCGTAGTACTCCCGCGTCAGCGCCAGGCCCGGCACGCCCTCCCCCATCACCGGCTCGACGAACACCGACTCGACGAACACGCCGCGGCGCTCCGCGTCGGCAAACGCCTCGGCGAGCGCCGTCGCGTCGTTGATCGGCACGAAGACGAGGTTGTCGCCGCCCTGGAACGAGGCGAGGTGCTGCCTGTACGACGCGCGGCACGAGTGCGACAGCCGCGCGGGCCCCTCGGTCCGCCCGTGGAACCCCTCGACGATCGCCACGCGCGCGACCGCCCGGCCCGCGTGCCGCGCCCCCGGCTCGGTCATGCGGCGGGCGTGGATGTCGGACACGCGGCAGGCGAAGGTGACCGCCTCCGACCCGCTGTTGAGGAAGACGAATTGCCCG
>JAJXZZ010000415.1 GCA_021779795.1 Acidobacteriota bacterium
GCTCGGGCCGGCGGGCGACGCCAGCCAGGCGAGCACGCGGGGGCAATCGGCCTTCTCGGGGGCGGCCGTGTCGGGGCGGTTCGACACGATGGCGGCCTCGCAGGACGCGCTGTCGTCGCTGGCCGAGGACACGGGCGGCCGCGCCTTCTTCGACCTGAACGACTTTGGCACGGTGTTCGACCGCGTGGTGGCCGACACGTCGGCGTACTACCTGCTCGGCTTTTCGAGCACCAACCGCGCGAAGGACGGGCGGTTCCGGCGGATCCGCGTCACCGTCAGGCGGCCCGGCCTGAAGCTCGAGTACCGCGCCGGCTACTACGCGCCCCGCGACTTCGCCCACTCGGGGAGCGAGGACCGGGAGCAACAATTGACCGAGCAGCTCTTCTCCGACCTGTCGGTGACCGACCTGCCGGTCTACGCCGCGACGGCGTACTTCAGGCTGCGGGGCGCCCGGTACTTCGTGCCGATCTGGATCGTCGTGCCGGGCTCGGCCATCCCGTTCAACACGTCGGGCGACAAGAGCAAGGCCACGCTCGACATCGTCGGCCTCGTGCGGGACGCGCAGCAGCGGCCGGTGGCGAGGATCCGGGACACCGTCAAGCTGGCGGTGTCGGCCGCCGAGCAGGTCCAGCGCAAGAACGTGCAGTACCAGACCGACCTCGAGCTGCCGCCGGGGACGTTCACCATGAAGGTCGTCGTGCGCGAGAACGAGACGGGCACCATGGGATCGTTCGAGGCGGCGATCACCGTGCCCGACCTGGCGCGCAGCCGCATCAAGGTGAGCTCGGTCATCGTGGGATCGCGGCTGCAGTCGGGGATCAAGAAGGACACCCGCAACCCGCTGCTGCAGGACGGCACCGAGCTGATTCCGAGCGTCGCCCACGTGATCGCCGCGGGCCAGCCGCTCTACCTCTACTACGAGGTGTACGACGCGGCGGCCGCCGCCGCGTCGCCGGGCGCGCCGGGGGGCGGGATCCGCGTCGAGTCGAACATCCTGTTCTTCCGCGGCGCCCGGCGCGCGCTCGAGACCAGCCTGGTCGAGGACACGTCGGTGAGCGTCCCCGACCGGAAGGCGACGACCTTCCGGATCGAGGTGCCGACGGCCGACCTCGCGCCCGGCCTCTACACCTGCCAGGTGAACGTCGTGGACGACGTGGCCGGGACGTTCGCGTTCCCGCGGCTGGCGGTCTACGTTAAGAAGTAGGCAGTAGGCCGACAGCCCGGAACTTTCGCCCCCCTGCTCTCGTCTCATTCGGCAATGAAGGCATTGGTGCGTACGTCACGTCCCCGGCGGCGGGTCCTGGCGGTGGCCGGCGCCATGCTGGCCGCGTGCCTCGTCCCCGCCAGCTCAACTCCACAGCCCTCCGCCGCGAAGCCCAACGACCTCGACGCGTTCATGGCTCGCGTGCTGGAGCGCCGCGACGAGAACTGGCGCAGGCTCCACGACTACATCCTCAGCGAAACCGAGACGTTCTCGATCGACAGCTCGGGCCGCCTGCCGCTGCCGGGCGACGAGGCCGGCGACTTTCCGCTGAGCGGGTTCCGCCGCGAGTACATGTGGTACGTGCGCGACGGCTTCCTGATCCGCAGCCCGGTGCGCTACGACGGCGTGAAGCTGTCCGAGCGCGAGCGCCGGGCCTACGAAGACCGGTGGATGAAGGAGGAGCAGGCGCGCGAGAAGAAAGCGCAGACGGCGGCCGCGAAGAAGCCGCCGGCGCCCGGCGCCGGGAGCAGCCCGGCCGATTCGCCGTCGCTCAGGCCGCTCGTCGGCCCGCGCGGCGAGCCGAGGTTCGTGTCGGAGGCCTACTTCCTCAAGTTCAAGTTCGAGCCGGGCCACTACTACCTCGTCGGCCGGGAGGCGTTCGAGGGGCGCACGGTCCTCAAGATCGAGTACTACCCGCGCGAACTGTTCCGGGATGAGAAGGCGGAGGGCGGCGGGCGGGGGGCGAAAGGGGGGAAGGCAGACGATCCGGGCCAGAAGGGCGCGGCGGTCAAACCCGCAAAGCCGAAGCAGACGAAGCAGCCGTCGGAGGATGCCGAGGACCGGAAGATCGAGCGCGACATGAACAAGGTGGCGCTCGTCACGCTGTGGGTCGAGCCGACCGAGCACCAGATCGTCAAGTACACGTTCGACAACATCGACTTCGGCTTCCTGCCGGGCCGCTGGCTGGTGCGGGTGGACGACATCCGGGCGTCGATGACGATGTCGCGGGTGCTGGACGGCGCCTGGCTGCCGGGCCGGATCTCCGTGCACGCCGGCCTGACGTTCGCCACGGGGCACTACGGCATCCGCTACGAGCGGAGCTTCTACGACTACAAGAAGGCCGAGGTCGGCGCGCGGATTCGCATCCTGCCGCCGAAGCGGCCATGAGGCGCCCGGCGGCGCTGCTCGTCGTCGTGCTGCTGGCGACCGGCGGACCCGCGTTCGCGCAGCAGGCTGCCGCGCCGGCGGTCGCCCAGGCGCCGGCCGAGGTGCTGACCGAGGTTCGGGTGCACGGCAATTACGCGACGCCCGACGCCGAGGTGCTCAGGCTGGCGGGGCTCTCGATCGGCCAGCCGATCGACGACGCGGCCATCGAGGCCGCCGCGGGACGCCTGAAGGCGAGCGGGCGGTTCGAGGACGTCGAGATCCGCAAGCGGTACCGCTCGCTCGAGCCGGGCGGCGACGTGGCGCTCGTGATCCTCGTCCGCGAGCATCCGCTGGCCGAGCAGGCGGCTCGTGGGCCCGCGGTGCTCGGTCCGTTCCGCCGCCTGTGGGCCAGCGGGATGTTCCTGCCGATCCTGAACTACGAGGACGGCTACGGCTTCACCTACGGCGCGCGCGTGAGCTTCATGGACGCGGTGGGCCGCGGGAGCCGGGTTTCGGTGCCGGCGTCGTGGGGCGGGACCAGGCGCGCGGCGGTCGAGGTCGATCGCCCGATGTCGGGCGGCCCGTTCGACACCGTCGGCGGCGGCGTGTCGATCTCGGGGCGCACCAACCCCTACTACGACCTCGACGAGAACCGGGACGACGCCTGGGTGACGGCTTCCCGCCGACTGGCGGAT
>JAJXZZ010000416.1 GCA_021779795.1 Acidobacteriota bacterium
CCACCCGCTCGTTCGGCTGCAGCCGATCGCGCCACGTCACGGTGAACTCGCGGCCGAGGCCGTCGTGGCCGTGACCCGGGCCGGCGCCGCGCGGCGCGCCCCCCGGGCCCTCGATGCCGGTGACGCGCGCCCGCAGCACGGGGATGATCGGCAGCAGCCGGGCGTCCGTCCGCCCGGCGAGCACCCGGTCGAGCACCGGGACCTGGGCCGGCTGCACGTCGATGAGGAACATGTCGGCGGCGCCCGCGCCGAGCGTCACCGACACCTGGTCCAGCAGGTCCGCCTGCAGCGACCGGACACCGACGATGAAGAAGGCGCCGAGGCCGACGGCGAGCAGCACGGCCCGCGTCTGGTTGCCCGGACGGCTCAGGCGGAGGACGGCGTGCCGCAGGGCGACGTGCTTCGACGCGGCCAGGGGGCGGATGGCGCGGATGAGCCCGGCGCTCGCCAGGCTCAGCGCCAGGGCCACGCCGGCCAGGCCGACCGACACCGCCAGCCCGATCCGCACCGAGGCCGCCTGCCAGACGGCCAGCAGGACCAGCCCGACGAGCAGCCCGGCCAAGGCCAGCCAGCCGACGACGTCGCGCTCGCGCGCCCCGGCCGCGTCGCGCAGCAGCAGCGACGGCTTCACGCGCCGCACGTCGAGCAGGGGGACGGCCGAGAACAAGATCGCGACCAGCAGCCCGATCGTCACCCCCTGGACGACCGCCGACGGCGTCATGTCGGTCGGCAGCGCGGCCAGCGCCGGCTGCCCCGCCAGCGCCGGCTGCCCCGCCAGCGCCTTCGGCAGCACGGCGAGCCCGACCCGCGCCAGCCCCACGCCGAGCGCGCAGCCGACGGCCCCGAGCAGCACCGCCTGCGCCAGGTACGCCGCGAACACCTGCCGGCTCGTGGCGCCCAGGCACTTCAGCACGGCGATGGTCCGCACCTTCTGCTGGACGAAGACCCGCGTCACGCTCCAGACGCCGATGCCGCCGAGCACGAGGATCACCAGGCCGACCAGGCTCAGGTAGTTCTCGGCGCGCGACAGGTGCTCGCCCACGTGGCTCTCGGTGCCCCGGAACGTCCGCACGCTCACGAAGCGCCCCCGCAGGGCCGCCCGGAGCGAGGCCGCGAGCGGATCGACGGCGCGCGCGGGCAGCCTCAGCTCGATGTCGCGCGACACGCGGCTGCCGAACCCCAGCAGGCCGGTGCCCTCGAGGTCGGCGGCGTCGACGAGGACGCGCGGGCCGAAGCTGAACCCGGCGACGCGGCGCCCCGGCTCGGCCACGAGCACGCCGCGGATGACGAAGCGGCTCGTCCCGATCAGGATCGCGTCGCCGACCTTGGCGTCCAGCTGCACGAGCAGTTCCGGGCGGACGAGCGCGCCGTGGCCGGCCACGAGCGCGTGCGTGTAGCGCCGCCCGTCCTGGAGTTCGACGGTGCCGTAGAGCGGGAAGTTGGCCTGGACGCCGCGCACCTCCGCCAGCTTCGCGACGGGGCGCGAGGGATCGGCCGGCCGCACCATCGTGCCCAGCTCGATTCCCTCCGTCCGGTCGGCGGGGGCGACGCCCGCCAGCTGGCGGTCGATGATCGCCCGCGTCTCCG
Organism: Acidobacteriota bacterium; assembly: GCA_021779795.1. Lineage (GTDB taxonomy): Bacteria > Acidobacteriota > Vicinamibacteria > Vicinamibacterales > Fen-181 > FEN-299. Next base: position 1,588 of record JAJXZZ010000416.1, read on the forward strand.
GGGTCCACGGCTGGTTGGTCGAGAGCGTGAGGTCGGCGGCCGCCAGGCCGCGCGCGTCGCGCATGATCGCCGTGCGCACGTCCTGCACGACCGACCGCAGCAGGACGATCCCGCCGACGCCGAGCGCGATGCAGGCGAAGAACAGCAGCAGGCGCCGCCACGAGGACCGCAGTTCCCGCGCCGCCATCCGGACGACGAACCGCATCAGTGCCCTTCCCGCCGCCCGTCCCGCAGGGCGATCCGCTCGTGGGCCATCGCCGCCAGCCCGGCGTCGTGCGTCGCCAGCACCAGCGTCGTCCCCCGGCGCTGGTTCACCTCGCGCAGCAGGTCGATGATGTGGCCCCCGTTGGCCGTGTCCAGGTTGCCGGTGGGCTCGTCGGCCAGCAGGATGAGCGGGTCGTTGGCGAGCGCCCGCGCGATCGCGATCCGCTGCTGCTCGCCGCCCGAGAGCTGCGACGGGTAGTGGTGCCCGCGCCCGGTGAGCCCGACCTCCTCGAGCAGCACCGCCGCGCGCCCGCGCGGGTCGGGCCGGCCGGCGATCTCCATCGGGACCATGACGTTCTCGAACGCGGTGAGCGACGGCACCAGGTGGAAGAACTGGAAGACGAACCCGATCTTCTCCCCGCGCAGCCTGGCGAGGCGGTCCTCGTCGAGCGCCGTGATGTCGGTGCCGTCGATGACGACCCGGCCGGACGAGGGGGCGTCCAGGCCGGCGACCAGGCCGAGCAGCGTCGACTTGCCGCTCCCCGACGGCCCGGTCACGGCCAGGAACCGCCCCGCCGGCACGTCGAGATCGATCGGGTGGAGGATGGTGAGCGGCGACGCGCCGCTCGTGACCGTCTTCGAGACGCCGCGCAATTCGATCATCGTGATGCCGCCCGCGCCATCGGCTCGAGGACGCGCCAGACGTGGTCGGCCACGATCCGCGCCCCCTCGGCCGTCGGGTGAATGCCGTCGCGCTGGTTGAGCCCCGGGAGGCCCGCCACGCCGGCGAGCAGGAATGGCAGGAACGCCGTGTGGTACTCGCGCGCCACCGCCGGGTAGACGTCGTGGAAGCGGCGCTGGTAATCGGCGCCCATGCTGGTCGGCGCCTCCATGCCGGCCAGCAGCACGGCGATGCGGCGCGCCTCGGCCCGCCGGACGATGGCCTCCAGGTTCTGCCGCAGTTCGCCGGGCGGCAAGCCGCGCAGGCCGTCGTTGCCGCCGAGCGCGACGATCAGGATCCGCACGTCACCGTCGAGCGACCAGTCGAGCCTGGCCAGGCCGCCCGCGCTGGTGTCGCCCGACACGCCCGCGTTCATCACCTCGAAGCGGTACCCGGCCTCGTCCAGGCGCCGCTGCAGCAGCGCCGGGTAGGCCTGGTCGGGCGAGAGGCCGAGCCCGGCGGTCAGGCTGTCGCCGAGGACGACGATCCGCGGGCGGCCGGCGGCCTCGGTCGGGGCGGGCGCCGCG
>JAJXZZ010000037.1 GCA_021779795.1 Acidobacteriota bacterium
AGCCCGTCATCGGGTCGCCGGCCGTGCCCGGCGCCGCGTAACTGTTGATGAGGAAGTTGGCCGCCTTGTTCACGCCCGACTCGGCGCCGTACCGGGCCTCGGTCATCAGCCGGTAGTTCTGGCTCGCCCAGGTCTCCGACTGCGACACGAAGATGAGCGACGCCCCCAGGACGGACAGGATCCCCATCATGATGAGGACCATGATCAGCGCCACGCCCCGCTCGCCCCTGGCCTTCATAACATCCTCTCGCTTCTGCCCGATGCGCGGCGGTCGCCCGCGGACCGGCGTCCGTGTCTCCCGGTCAGTGAAGCAGGCTCGCCACCGTGGGCGGCATCGGCTGGATCCGGTTGCCGGCCCCGATGCTCGCCAGTTGCCAGGCGTCGAACACGTTTCGCGGCGCCACGTTCAGCAGCGCCTTGGTCTCGGTGTCGAACTGCCGGGTCACGATGTCGCGCTGCTGCGTCTGCGTGGTGAGTGAAATGGCGACGTTGATCACGTACGTGTCGCCGTTGACGACCTTCTGCTCGTAGGTGAAGCACGGCGCCCCGCCGGGATTCGGCAGCAGGTTCGACAGCAGGATCTGCCCCGCGGTCGGGGCCGTCTTGGCGGAGGCGTTGAACGCCATCACGTTGCGGTACAGGTTCCCGCCGGCCGCGTCGCACACGTACTCCACGTAGACCATGTTCCCGTCGTCGTTGATGTCGCCGTAGAGCTTCAGCACCCACTCGGTCGATCCGTCGGTCATCGTCGTCGGCACGATGCCGCTGGCGAAGCCGCCGCGAACGCTGACCGGGACGGGCCCCCAGACCGAGGCGTTGTGCGCCTGCAGGAAGCTCGCCGTGAACGCGTTCGCCGAGTTGACCGACATGACGACGACCGTCTCCTCGCTCTCTCCGGCGTCCACGACCAAACGCTCGCCGGGGAACATGCCGGCCGTGGAGGAGACGGTGACCGTCTGAAGGCCTGGCGAGACGGACGTGTACATCTGGACGGGGCCCGGCAGCGCGACCCGCCCGGCCTGTCCGACTTCCTGCTGCAGCAGCTCGGTGGCGGCCCGGACCGAGCTGTGCATGTTCGACCGGTTCCACACGGTGCTCTGCGTCCGGGAGAACTGCAGCATGTTCCCCATCACGCCCGCCATGATGACGAGCAGCACCAGCAGCGCCACCAGCGTCTCGATGAGCGTGAACCCGCTCGTCGACGACCGTCCCGCCGCGGCGTTGCCGCCCCCCCGCCCGCTGTCGATTGCCGTGTCCATGGCGCGTTCCGTCAGAACGGGTACGTCTTCAGCGCCGAGATCGTCGCCTGCGGCGTGCGGCCCGAGCGGCCGATGCCACGGGCGACGATCGTCGTCACCGTGATCTGCTTCATGTTCGCGAACGGGCTGCTGATCTGCCAGACCCGCTTGTAGTACCAGTTCGCCGGGATGGTGCCGGCGGACGGCAGGATGTTGCCCGTCGCATCGAGGTAGTCCGCGTAGCCGTCAACCGGCGCGCCGGGATCGCTGCTCCCGCCGACCGCCAGGCCCGTGCCGCCGATGTTGACCGACGGGAACACGCGGGTGTCGGTCGTCGCGTCCATGTACGCCAGGGCGAGCAGCTGCTCCATCTTGTCCTGCGAATACTCGGTCGCGCGGGCCACGAGGTGGCCCTGGTTTTCGGTCGTCGAGATCGCGATCACGCCGAGCGGCAGCACGCCGAGGGCCAGGACGAGCATGATGCCGAGGGCGACCACGACCTCGAGCAGGCTGAGGCCGGCCTCGCGGCTGGCGCGCGGAGACGGAAGCGTCGGTGGGGCGAGAGAAACAGCGCTCATTGTCTCTTCCATGCCAGCGCCCGCGTCGGCGTCCACCAGAGCTGCGTCAGGCCGCCGACGGCGACGGTGACCCCGTAGACCGCGCTCCCGTCGGTCACGTAAACGGCGTCCGCGGCCGTGGGCACGCCGGTGCCGTCAACGGGGACGCCGCGGGAGTTGAAGACGACGCAGCTCGTGCTCGCGATTGGCTTCAGCGCGTTGTCGAGGCAGGGGGGCGCCTGGCCGATGACGCCCTGCGTGTCGGGCGGCGGCTCCGAGAAGGCGCCGTACCCGAACCCGATCCCCGAGGGCAGGGCGCCGGTGTCGCCGCGGTTCACCCACGCGCTCGACGCCTTGTCCCACACTTCGACGCGGTAGCTGTTGGTGGCGAGGTTGACGAACAGGCGGGCCTGGGTGAACCCCGAGGCCGCCTGCATCTTCGCCAGCCCGATGTCGTAGGCGATCGCGTGCGCCTGGCCGGCGAGCTGGTAGCCGGCGACCGCCGGCTGCGCCATCGGCAGCGCGATCGCGGCCAGCACGCCGAACAGCGCCAGCACCATCAACATCTCGACAACGGTGAAGCCCCGTCGGCCGCCACGGGTCACGTGCGAATGCGGTTGGTTCATAACGTCAGCTCGAGCACACGCTCGGGCGACGTCACCGCAAGGCCCGGGCCATCCGCCGGGCGGGCCCTCGCCGCGCAATTGTCGGGCAAAATCGTGGGATCAAGCGGGTGGCGCAGCCGGCCCTGTTTCAGGATTGAACAGCGGCTTACGCTTCTGTCAGAGCAGTCCGAGCTGCAGGCGGGCGGCGTCGGTCATCCGGGCGGGCGACCAGGCCGGCTCCCAGACGATCTCGACGAACACGTCCGCCACCCCCTCGATTTCGCGGATCTTCCACTCGACCTCGAGCGGGAGCGACTGGGCGGCTGGGCAGGCGGGGGCGGTCAGCGTCATCTGGACGTGGACGCGCCGGGCCTCGTCGATGTCGATGTCATAGACGAGCCCCAGCTCCCAGATGTTGACCGGAATCTCGGGGTCGTACACCGTGCACAGGGCGCCGACGATCTTCGGGCGAAGGGTGAGGTCGGCCAGCGGGTCCGGCATGGGGCACCTATATCGGCTGTCGGCGGTCGGCTGTCGGCTGTCGGCGGCTGTCGGCTACACAGCCGTCGGCCGCCGACCGCCGATCTCTATTCCGTCGTCACCGTCACCGTCTCCGTCTCCGACTCCAGCGCCGCGTGCAGCGTGTGCCACGCCAGGCTCGCGCACTTCACGCGCGACGGGTATTCCCGGACGCCGCAGAGCACGCCCAGCTTGCCGAGGCCCGCCTCGACCGGGCCGTCGGCGCCCGAGGTGATCATCTGCCTGAACTCCTCGAGCATCTCCTCGGCTTCCTCGACACGCTTGCCCTTGACGGCGTCGGTCATCAGCGAGGCGGACGCGCGCGAGATGGCGCAGCCCGCCCCCTCGAACGACACGTCCTTGATCACCCCGTCCTCCACGTCCACGTGCACCGTCAGGTGGTCGCCGCACAGGGGGTTCAGCCCCTCGGCGTGATGGTTCGCGCCGGGCAGCGGCCCGAAGTGGCGGGGCCGGCGGTGGTGGTCCAGGATGACCTCCTGGTAGAGCTCCCTGAGGTCCGACATCAGCCGAACATCTCCTTGACCCGCGCGACGGCCGCCGCCAGCCGGTCGGCCTCCTCGAAGGTGTTGTAGAAGGCGAACGACGCCCGCGCCGTCGCCGGCACGCCGAGCCGGTGCATCAGCGGCTGGCAGCAATGATGCCCGGTCCGGATCGCCACGCCTTCGCGATCGAGCACGGTCCCGATGTCGTGCGGGTGCGCGGCCGACATCACGAACGACACGATCCCCGCCTTCTGCGCGGCCCGGCCGAGCACCGTCACCCCTGCGATCTCCGACAGCCGCTTCTCCGCGTAGCGCGCCAGCGCCGCCTCGTGGGCCGAGGCCGCATCGCGGTCGATCCCCTCGAGGTACTCGATGGCCGCGGCCAGCCCGACCGCCCCGGCGATGTCGGGCGTGCCGGCCTCGAACTTCGCGGGCAGGGCCGCGTAGCGCACCTCGTCCAGCGTCACCGAGCTGATCATGTCGCCGCCCCCCTGCCACGGCGGCATCGGGTCCATCAGCTCGGCCTTCCCGTAGAGGACGCCGATCCCCGTCGGGCCGAACGTCTTGTGGCCCGAGAAGGCGTAGAAGTCGCAGTCGAGCGCCTGCACGTCCACCCGCATGTGCGGCGCGGCCTGCGCGCCGTCCACGAGCACCGGCACGCCTCGCGCGTGCGCGAGGCGCACGATCTCGGCCACCGGGTTGACGGTGCCGAGCGCGTTCGACACGTGCCCGATCGCCACCAGCCGCGTGCGGTCCGACAGGAGCCGCTCGTACTCGTCGAGGCGCAGCTCCCCCGCGTCGGTCATCGGGACGACGCGCAGGCGGGCGCCGGTGGCCTCGGCGGCCATCTTCCACGGCACGAAGTTGGAGTGGTGCTCGAGGATCGACACGACGATCTCGTCGTCCGGCCGGAGCAGGGGGCGCGCGTAGGCCTGGGCGACCAGGTTGATCGCCTCGGTCGCGCCGCGCACGAACACGATCTCGCGCGCCTCGCGCGCGTTGAGGAACCGCCGGACGGCGGCCCTGGCCCCCTCGTAGGCGCCGGTCGCCTCCTCGCTCAGGCGGTGCACGCCGCGGTGGATGTTGGCGTTGGACACCAGGTAGAAGTTCGAGATCGCGTCGATGACCGCGCGCGGCTTCTGCGCGGTGGCCGCGTTGTCGAGGTAGACGAGCGGCTGGCCGTAGACGTGCCGCTCGAGGATCGGAAAGTCGCGGCGGATCGAGGCGACGTCGAACGCGCGCTGCTGAAGGCCGGGGGCGCCTGCCGGCGCCCCGGCTCGTGCCACGACTCTCATGCGACCACCTCCGCCACCCGCCCGCCGGGCAGCATCGACGCCAGCCGCCGGTCGATGTCGGCGCGCAGCGGGTCGAGGCCGATCCGGCCCGTGACGTCCGCCGCGAACGCCCGGACGAGCATCGCCCGCGCGTCCTGCTCCCCGATGCCGCGCGCCCGCAGGTAGAACAGCGCCTCCGCGCTCAGCTGCCCCACCGTCGCCCCGTGGGTGCACTTCACGTCGTCGGCGAAGATCTCGAGCTGCGGCTTCGTGTTCACCTGCGCGTCGTCGGAGAGGAGCAGCGTCTTGTTGGTCTGCCTCGCGTCGGTCTTCTGCGCGTCGGGCCGGACGCGCACGCGGCCGTTGAAGACGCCGCGGGCCCGCCCGTCGAGGATCCCCTTGTAGAGCTGGCGGCTCGTGCCGTGCGGCACGGCATGGTCGATGTCGGTGTGGTTGTCGACCAGGCGAACGCCGTCGGCCAGGTAGAGGCCGTTCAGCGTGGCGTCGGCCCCCTCGCCGGCCAGGACCGCCACGGTGTCGAGACGGGCGATCAGCCCGCCGAGCGCGAGCGCCGTGGACGACACCCTCGCCGCGCGCCCGACGTGGAACTGGGCGCGCCCGACATGGAACGCCGATCCCGGCTCGCGCTGCAGCCGGACGTGGTCGAGCCAGGCGCCCTCGTCCAGCACGAACTCCGACACGGCGTTGGTCAGGCCGCGCGTCGGCCCGAGCCCCGCGAACGTCTCGACGACGCGCGCCTGGCTGTGGCGGCCGAGCAGGACGAGGACCCGCGGGTGCGAAACGGCCGGGGCCGGCGTGACCGTCGAGAGGAACACGACCTGGATCGCGCCTTCGACGACGGCGGCGTCGGCCACCTCGACGATCGCCCCGTCTTCGAACGACGCCGTGTTGAGCGCCGCAAACGGCCGATCGGCGACGGTCGCGTAGCGGCCCAGGTGCGCCTCGAGCACGGCCGGGCGCTCGAGGAGCGCGTCGGCCAGCGGGCGGAGCGTGACGCCGCCCGACGGCGGCGCCGGCGTCGAGAGCTTCCCGGCGAACCGCCCGTCCACGAACACCAGCACCGGTCCGGCCACGCCGGGCACGAGGACCCTGGCGACCTCGTCCGGCGAGACCTCCGCGGGCGGGGGCTCGACGAACGGGGTGTCGCCGATCGGCGCGACGTTGGTGAACCGCCAGTCCTCGTGCCGGGTCGTGGGGAAACCGGCGCGCCTGAACTCCGCGAGGGCAGAGCCGCGGAGGTCCCGCAGCCAGGCGGGCTCGCCGGCATGCGAGCCCTGCGCCCGCTCGACCATCGAGAGATATGCGCTCGCTTTCGTGGCCATGTGTCTCAACACCTTCTGGAGCGTGACGTCACGCTCGAGCCTCGAGCCTCGAGTCCCGAGCCGGCTCGTTGTCTTCCGCCCCCGCCAGCCACCCGTAGCCCTTCTCCTCGAGCTCGAGCGCCAGCCCTCGGCCGCCCGAGCGGACGATCCGTCCGTCGGAGAGCACGTGAACCTGGTCGGGCACGATGTAGTTGAGCAGCCGCTGGTAGTGCGTCACGACGACGGCCGCCCGGTCGGGGCTCCTCAGGGCGTTGACGCCGCCCGCGACCACCTTCAGGGCGTCGATGTCGAGGCCCGAGTCGGTTTCGTCGAGGATCGCGAGGGCCGGCTCGAGCACGGCCATCTGGAAGATCTCGTTGCGCTTCTTCTCGCCGCCCGAGAAGCCGTCGTTGACCGGCCGGCTCAGCAGCTCCTGGTCCATGCCGAGCAGCGACATCTTCGATCGCACGAGCGCCGTGAACTCGATGGCGTCCAGCTCGGGCTCTCCGCGGTGCGCCCGGACGGCGTTGAGCGCCGCCTTGAGGAAGTACAGGTTGTTGACGCCGGGGATCTCGACCGGGTACTGGAACGCGAGGAAGATCCCTTCGCGCGCCCGCTCCTCGGGCTGGAGGTCCAGGAGGTTGCGGCCCCGGTAGACGACCGACCCCTCGGTGACCACGTACTCGGGCCGGCCGGCCAGCACGCCCGCCAGCGTGCTCTTGCCCGAGCCGTTCGGCCCCATCACCGCGTGCACCTCGCCGGCGTCCACGCGCAGGTCGATCCCCTTGAGGATTTCCTTGTCGCCCACGCGGGCGTGCAGATTTCGAATCTCGAGCATCGTCTCCCTCGCGCCTTCATCCCTCAGCCCTGAGCCCCGATCCTTGAGCCTTGAGCCCTCTACCCGACCGACCCTTCCAAACTCACGCCCAGCAGCTTCTGGGCCTCGACGGCGAACTCCATCGGCAGCTCCCGGAAGACCTGCTTGCAGAAGCCGCTCACGATCATGTTGACGGCGTCCTCGGTCGACAGGCCGCGCTGCCGGCAGTAGAAGATCTGGTCCTCGCCGATCTTCGACGTGGACGCCTCGTGCTCCATCTGCGCCGACGTGTTCTTGATCTCGATGTACGGGAACGTGTGGGCGCCGCACCGGTCGCCGATGAGCAGCGAGTCGCACTGCGAGTAGTTGCGCGCGTTGGCGGCGTGCCGGCCGATCTTGACCATGCCGCGGTAGGTGTTCTGCCCGTGGCCGGCCGAGATGCCCTTCGAGACGATCGTGCTGCGCGTGTCCTTGCCGAGGTGGATCATCTTGGTGCCGGTGTCGGCCTGCTGGTAATTGGCCGTCACGGCCACCGAGTAGAACTCGCCGACCGACCGGTCGCCCTGGAGGATGCAGCTCGGGTACTTCCACGTGATGGCCGACCCGGTCTCGACCTGCGTCCAGGTGATCTTCGAGTCGTGGCCGCGGCAGTGGCCGCGCTTGGTCACGAAGTTGTAGATCCCGCCCTTGCCGTTCTTGTCGCCCGGGTACCAGTTCTGCACGGTCGAGTACTTGATGGTGGCGCGGTCGAGCGCGACCAGCTCGACGACGGCCGCGTGCAGCTGGTTCTCGTCGCGCATCGGCGCCGTGCACCCCTCGAGGTAGCTCACGTCGGCCCCCTCGTCGGCGACGATGAGCGTCCGCTCGAACTGCCCCGTGTTCCGGGCGTTGATGCGGAAGTAGGTGGACAGCTCCATCGGGCAGTGGACGCCCTTCGGCACGTAGCAGAACGAGCCGTCGCTGAAGACGGCCGAGTTGAGCGCGGCGAAGAAGTTGTCCGAGTAGGGAACGACCGACCCGAGATAGCGGCGGACCAGGTCCGGGTGCGTGCGCACGGCCTCGGAGAACGAGCAGAAGATGATGCCGAGCTTCTCGAGCGTGGCCCTGAACGTCGTGGCCACCGACACGCTGTCGAAGACCGCGTCCACGGCCACGCCCGACAGCGCCTTCTGCTCCTCGATCGGGATGCCGAGCTTCTCGAACGTCCGGCGCACCTCGGGATCGACCTCGTCGAGGCTGCCCGGCGCCGGCCGCCGCTTCGGGGCGGCGTAATAGATGATGTCCTGGTAGTCGATCGGGTCGTGGTGGATGTTGGCCCAGTCCGGGTCCTCGAGCGTCAGCCAGGTCCGGTAGGCCTTCAGGCGCCACTCGAGCAGCCATTCCGGCTCGCCCTTGAGCTCGGAGATGCGGCGGACGACGTCCTCGCTGAGGCCGCGGGGAATCGTCTCGGCCTCGACGTCGCTCTCGAAGCCGTACTTGTATTCCTGGGTGGCCAGCGCCTCGATCGTCCGGGTTTCGGTGCTCATCGGCGGTTCCTTCGACGAAATCTCCCGCGCAGGGAACTGGCCGGGGTTGGGGGCCCGCCCCCGACCAGCCACTTATCCGACCGTTCTGGTCTCCAATATAGCATGGATAACGGATAATGGGAGTCCATTTTTCAATTCTGGTTGCAGATCGCAGGCTTCCGCCCTCCGCCCTTCGCCCCCCGCCTTCCGCCCGTATGGAGTGCCGCGAAAGCTATAATCCCCCTCATGAACCTTCGTCTTCGCCTTCGCCTCGCAGTCGTCGTCCTCGCGGCCGTCGTCTCGACCGTCGCCGTCGCCACGCGGCTTGCCGGCCAGAGCGCCCCGGCAGCCCCTCCGGCGCCGGCCGGCGTCAACGGCCTCGCGCTCGACATCTTTCGGCAGCTCGTCGATATCAACACGACCGAGTCGTCGGGCGGCTCGACCAAGGCAGCCGAGGCCGTGGCGGCCCGCCTGATCGCGGCCGGCTTTCCCCGGGCCGACGTGCAGGTCCTCGGCCCGAACCCGCGCAAGCAGAACGTCGTCGCCCGCTACCGCGGCACCGGGGCGGCCCGTCCCCTCCTCCTCCTCGGCCATCTCGACGTCGTGGAGGCGCGGCGCGAGGACTGGTCGCTCGACCCGTTCACCTTCGTCGAGCGCGACGGGTACTTCTACGGGCGCGGCACGTCCGACATGAAGGACATGGACGCCTCCTGGATCGCCAACCTGATCGAGCTCAAGCGGCAGGGCTACCGGCCCAACCGCGACATCATCCTGGCGCTCACCGCCGACGAGGAGGACGGCGACGCGAACGGCGCCGAGTGGCTGCTGCGCACGCACCGCGACCTGGTGGACGCCGCGCTCGCGCTCAACGAAGGGGGCGGCGGCCAGATCAAGGACGGCCGCTACGTCGCCAACAACGTGCAGGCGGCCGAGAAGGTCTACCAGAGCTTCGCCCTCGAGGTGCACAACAAGGGCGGGCACAGCGCGCTGCCCTCGAAGGACAACGCCATCTACCGCCTGGCCGCGGGCCTGACGCGCCTGTCGTCGTTCGACTTCCCCATCCGCCTCAACGACGTGACGCGCACCTACTTCGAGCGCATGTCGCGCGTCGAGAAGGGCGAACTGGCGCGCGACATGGCGGCCGCGGCCGCGACGCCGCCCGACATGGCGGCGGCCAACCGGCTGGCGCAGTCGGTCTACTACAACGCCCTGATGCGGACGACGTGCGTGCCGACGCTGCTGCGGGGCGGCCACGCCGAGAACGCGCTGCCGCAACTGGCCCGCGCCGTCGTCAACTGCCGCATGCTCCCCGACGACACGACCGAGAACGTGCGGCAGACGCTCGTCCGCGTGCTGGCCGACAGCCAGATCGACGTGACGCCGGTCGCCAAGGCGAAGCCGGGCCCGGCCTCGCCGCTGTCGCCGGACGTGATGCGCGCGCTCGATCGGGTCACTGACGGCATGTGGCCAGGCGTCCCGGTCGTGCCGGTGATGGGCACCGGCGCCACCGACGGCAAGTGGTTCCGCATGGCCGGCATCCCGACCTACGGCCTCGGCGCCTTCGAGAACGTGGACGACGTCCGCGCCCACGGCCGCGACGAGCGGATCGGCGTCAGGCAGTTCTACGAGGAGAGGGAGTTCCTGTACCGGCTCATAAAGGCGCTGACCGAATAACAGGCTCGCGGCTCGCGGCTCGCGGCTCGCGGCTTGCGGCTCGCGGGTCGCAAGCCACCAGGTGTTGGTTTCATGTCCCACCGCGCTCACACCCGCCCGCCCCGCGGCCCTGCCGGCGCGCCGGCGACCCAGGCCGACCCGGCCGTCGTCGGGTCGTTCCTCGACGACGCGGCGCACTTTCCGGGCGGCCGGGCCGACGGGGTGGCGTTTCCGCGGTCCGAGGCCGAGGTCGCGGCCCTTCTCCGCGAGCACCGCCGCGTCCTGCCGGTCGGCGCGCAGTCGTCGGTGACGGGCGGCGCCACGCCCGACGGCGGCATCGTCCTCGGCACCGCGAAGATGGCGTCGATTCTCGAGATCACCGACACCTTCGCCAGGGTGCCGCCCGGCCTGCCGATCGTCACGCTCAAGCAGGCCCTCGCCGCGGAGCGGCGGTACTACCCGCCGGCGCCCACCTACGACGGCGCGTTCGTCGGCGGCACGATCTCGACCAACGCGTCGGGAGCCGCAACGTTCAAGTACGGCAGCACAAGGGACTGGGTGCGCGCGCTCACCGTCGTCCTCGCGTGCGGCGAGGTGCTCGACCTCGAGCGGGGCCGCGTGCATGCGCATCCCGACGGCTTCTTCGAGATCGAGGCGTCGGGCGGCGTCATCAAGGTGCCCGTGCCCACCTACCGGATGCCGGACGTGCCCAAGCGATCGGCCGGCTACTTCGCCGCGCCGGGTATGGATCTCATCGACCTGTTCATCGGCGCCGAGGGCACGCTCGGCGTCGTCGTCGAGGCGACGCTCGGAATCATCTCGCCGGCGCCCGCCACGTGCCTGGCGCTCGTCCCGTTCCCCAGCGAGGCGCAGGCGCTCGCCGTCGTCGCACATCTGCGAGAGAGGTCGAAGCGCGCCTGGCGCGAACGCGATCCACGGGGGCTCGACGTCTCGGCGATCGAGATGCTCGACCGCCGGTGCCTGGCGATGCTGCGCGAGGACGGCAGCGACCGGAAGCACGGCGTGTCCCTGCCGCCGGACACCGACGTCGCGCTGCTCGTCCAGCTCGAGCTGCCGGCGGGGACAACCGGGGAGGAGACGTACCGACAGATCGCGAACGCCCTCGAGCCGGGCGGCGACGCGACGCCGCTCGGCCTGTTCTGCCGGCTGCTCGACAAGGCGGGCGTGCTCGACGACGTCGAGGTGGCGGTGCCGGGCGACCAGGCGCGCGCGCAGCAGTTCTTCGACTTCCGCGAGTCGGCGCCCGAGGCGGTGAAGCAGCGCGTGGCGGCGGCCAAGGAGCGGGTCGATCCCGGCATCCAGAAGACGGCGGCCGACATGATCGTGCCCTTCGACCGGTTCGGCGAGATGATGGCGATCTACCGGCGCGGCTACGAGCGGCGCGGGCTGCCCTACGCCATCTGGGGGCACGTCTCGGACGGCAACGTCCACCCGAACGTGATCCCGCGGACCCTGGCCGACGTCGAGGCGGGCCAGGAAGCGATCCTCGAGTTCGGTCGCGAGGTGGTTTCGCGCGGCGGCTCGCCGCTCTCCGAGCACGGCGTGGGGCGCAGCCCGGTCAAGCAGGCGCTGCTGCGCCTGCTCTACGGCGACCGCGGGATCGAAGACATGCGGGCCGTCAAGCGCGCGCTCGACCCCGAATGGAAGCTCGCGCCGGGGGTCATATTCGGCGCGTGACGCCTCACGCCCCACGCCTTACGCCTGACGCCCCACGCCTCGTGTCGGCGCCACGCCTGTCGCGCGTTCGGCGACGCTCATTCGCGCCTCAGGGCGACGATCGGGTCCACGCGGGCGGCCCGCCGGGCCGGGAGGTAGCTCGCGATCACCGTGACCAGCAGGAGCATCAGCGCCACGGCGACGAACGTCACCGGGTCGGCGGCGCTCACGCCGAACAGGAGTCCCTTCATGGCCCGCGTGGCGGCCAGCGCCCCGGCGCCGCCGAGGGCGACGCCGACCGCCGCCAGGCGCACCGCGCCGCCGAGCACCATGGCGAGCACGGCTCGGCGGTCCGCCCCGAGCGCCTGGCGCACGCCGATCTCGTGGACGCTCTGCGAGACCGCGTAGGACATCACGCCGTAGATGCCAACCGCCGCCAGCGCCAGCGCCAGGGCGGCGAACATCGCCAGCAGCAGTCGCGTGAAACGCCGCGCCCCAAGCGAGTCCTTGATGACGTCCTCCATGCTCTGCTCGCTGAACATCACCATCTTGCCGTTGACGCCGGTGATGACGCGCCTGAGCGACGGCACCGGGACGTACGGATTGCCGGCGGTGCGCACGACGTAGGCGCTGCCGGTGGACACCAGGTCCATGACGCTGTCGGGGAACTGGCGGAACGCGATGTACATCTGCGACCGGACGTTGGAGGCGGCGTCGGTGTCGAGGCCCCACTGCTTGACGTGGCCGACCACGCCGACGATCTCGCACTGCATCGACAGCAGGTCGAACCCGACGTGGCGGCCGAGCGAGTCCTCCGAGGGGAACGCCCTGCGCGCGAACTCCTCGTCGATGTCGATCGCGCAGGCGGCGCCCTCGTTGTCTCCCGCGTTCAGCAGGCGACCGCGCAACAGCGGGATCTGCATGATGCCGAAGTACTCGGGTTCGACGCCGTAGAACAGCGCCTGATCCATCTGGCTCTGTTCGGCGGGCTTCGGGCGGCCCTCGACCCAGTACGGCAGCTCGGAGTCGCCGACCATCGGCATGCTGCCGACCAGGATGCTCGCGGCGGAGATGCCGGGAACGGCCCGCAACCGGCTGGTGGTTTCCGCGTAGCCAT
>JAJXZZ010000417.1 GCA_021779795.1 Acidobacteriota bacterium
GCTGCGCGAGCGTGGGCGCCGGGGCCTGCGCCAGCGGGGCCGCCTGGCGGCCCGGGCGGGCCATCGGCACGGCGGCGAGACGCAGCCCGGCGCCGACCACGATCAGCGCCCACACGACGAAACGGAACCGGGACTTGGGCATGAACTCGTCTGGAATCAGGATCCGGCTGCGCGCCAGGGCCTCCGGGCGCGCCGCTTCGGGAGGCGCATCGGCGGCCGAACGAACATCCTAGTTTACAGGGTATTAGACGTTTCAAGCCAGTGCGCGGCCTGAGACGGCATCTCCAAGCGGGCGGAACCTCAGCTGGCCACCCTCCACGCCGACCTCGACGAACCCCCGGCCGAGGGTTCCCCCGATGATCCGCTCCGACAGCGGGTCCTCCACGTAGCGCTGGATCGCCCGCCTCAGGGGCCGCGCGCCGAACGACCGGTCCCGGCAGGTGGTCTCGATGATCCAGTCCGCCGCCTCGCGCGTCAGCAGGACGGCCAGGTGGCGATCCACCAGGTGCCCGTTCAGCTGGTCGACGAGCAGCCCGAGGACCCGCCGCAGGTCGTCGTCGCCGAGCGGCTCGAACACGATGATCTCGTCGATCCGGTTGATGAACTCCGGGTTGAACGTCCGCCGCACCTCGCCGAGCACCAGGTCGGCCAGGCTGCGCTGCGACTCGGCCGCCGCGCCCGACTGGAAGCCGGGGCCGCCCTTCTTCTGGATGAACCGCGCCCCGATGTTCGACGTCATGATGACGATCGTGTTCCGGAAGTTGACCCGGGTCCCGAGGCCGTCGGTCAGCTGCCCCTCTTCGAAGACCTGCAGCAGGATGCTGAACAGGTCCGGGTGCGCCTTCTCGATCTCGTCGAGCAGGACGACCGAGTAGGGATGGCGCCTGACCTGCCCGGTCAGTTGCCCGCCCTCCTCGTGGCCGACGTAGCCGGGCGGCGACCCGATCAGCCTCGACACCGAGTGCTTCTCCATGTACTCGGACATGTCGAACCGGATGAGCGCCGCGTCGCTGCCGAACAGGAAGCCGGCCAGCGCGCGGGCCAGCTCGGTCTTGCCGACGCCGGTCGGGCCGAGGAAGACGAAACTGCCCACCGGGCGGTCCGGGTTCCTGAGCCCGGCGCGGGACCGCCGGATGGCGCGGGCCAGGGCCGACACGGCCTGGTCCTGGCTGACGACGCGGCGGTGCAGGTGCTCTTCCATCCGCAGCAGGCGCTCGCCTTCGTCGAGCGAGATCGCCTCGAGCGGCACGCCGGCCCACTTCGACACGATCTCGTTGATCTCGGCCTTGCCCACGATCGTCCGCGGCCGGCCTTCGGTCGCCACGCCCGGCGCGGCGCTCTCCTCGCGGTAGAACCGGGCCCGCTCGGCGTCGCGCTCGGCCACCGGGTCTCCCTCGGCGAGGGCGACTCCCCCGCTCCCGGCCCGCGACACGGCCGCCGCGCCGCCGACGCGGCGCAGCTTGGCGCGCGCCCCCGCCTCGTCGAGCAGGTCGATCGCCTTGTCGGGAAGGAAGCGGTCCGTGATGTACCGGCTCGACTGGCGGACGGCGGCCTCGACGGCCTCGCGCGTGTACTCGACGCCGTGGAACAGCTCGTACCGCTCCTTGAGGCCGAGGAGGACGTCGATCGTCTCGTCCTCGGTGGGCGGCTCGACCGTGATCGCCTGGAAGCGGCGCTCGAGCGCCCGGTCCTTCTCGATGTACTTCCGGTACTCGGCCGGCGTGGCCGCGCCGATGCACCGGATCTCGCCGCGCGAGAGGGCCGGCTTGAGGATGTTGGCCGCGTCGAGCGAGCCCTCGGCCGACCCGGCGCCCACCAGCGTGTGGAGCTCGTCGATGAAGACGACGATCTCCGGGTGGTCGGTCAGCTCCTTCATGATCGCCTTGAGGCGCTCCTCGAACTGGCCGCGGTACTTGGTGCCGGCGACGACGAGCGAGAGGTCGAGCGCGAGCAGGCGCTTGTCGGCCAGGCAGTCGGGGACGTCGCCCTCGGCGATCCGCTGCGCGAGCCCCTCGACGATGGCCGTCTTGCCCACGCCGGGCTCGCCGATCAGCACGGCGTTGTTCTTGGTCCGGCGGCAGAGCACCTGCTGCACGCGCTCGACCTCGCGCTCGCGGCCGACCAGCGGGTCGAGCTGGTTGCGCGAGGCGGCCTCGGTCAGGTCGCGGCTGAACTCGGAGAGCAGCGGCGTCTCGCGGGCGCGCGACGCGGGGGCGGACGGCCGCTCGCCGAGCAGCCGCACGATGTCGTCGCGCACGGCGGGGAGCCGCAGGCCGCGCGCGGCGAGGATCGTGGCGGCCACCGACCCCTCCTCGCGGAGCAGGCCGAGCAGCAGGTGCTCGGTGCCGATGTAGCCGTGCCGCAGGCGCTCGGCCTCCTCGGCGGCGAAGGCCAGGACGCGCTTGGCTTCGGCGCCGAACGGGATCTCGACCGGCGTCGCGGCGTGCTCGCGCGCCGCCGCGCCCCCCTCGATCTCGTGGCGGAGGCTCTCGAGCGACACCTGCGCCCGGGCGAACACGCGGCTGGTCAGGCCCTTGCCCTCGCGGGCCAGCCCCAGCAGCAGGTGCTCGGTCTCGATCGCGGGGCTGCCGAGCTCGGTGGCCTCGTACCTGGCGAAGAAGAGAACCCGCCGGGCCCTCTCCGTGTAGCGTTCGAACATTCGGGCGCACCTGCCGCCACGGCGCTCAACAGGAGTGTGAGGAAGACCTGGGGGAATTATACGGCAACGCCCGGCGATCCCGTCGCCGCGGCGTCAGATCAGCCGGCCGCCCTCGAGGCGGAGCACGCGGTCGCAGCGCGCGGCCAGGCGCAGGTTGTGGGTGGCGATGACCGACGTCAGCCCCCGCTCGCGGTGCATCTCGCACAGCAGGTCGTGCAGCGAGTCGGCCGTCTGCTCGTCGAGATCGCCCGTTGGCTCGTCGGCCAGCAGCAGGTCGGGCGCGGCCACCAGCGCGCGGGCCACGGCCACGCGCTGCTGCTCGCCGCCCGAGAGGTTCCCGGGGCGGTGGCGCAGACGGTCGCCGA
>JAJXZZ010000418.1 GCA_021779795.1 Acidobacteriota bacterium
CGCGTCGTCGACCACTTCGCCGATGGCGATCGCCAGCCCGCCCAGCGTCATCGTGTTGAGCGTGTACCCGAGGCGTTCGACCACGATCGTGGCGGCGAGCAGCGACAGCGGGATCGCCGCGAACGAGATCGCGGCCGTGCGGAGGTTGAACAGGAACAGCGCGAGGACGACGACGACGAGCAGTCCGCCGACGAGCAGCGACGTGCGCAGGTTGGCCAGGGCCGTGTCGATGAACCTGGCGGGCCGGAAGACGGAGGCGTCGATGGACACGCCCTGCCTGTCCAGCGCGGGGCGCAGGTCGTCGATGGCCCGGTCGAGCGCGCGCGTCACGTCGAGGGTGTTCGCACCGAACGCCGCCGAGACGTCGAGCACGACCGCCTGGCGCGCCATCACCGACGCGGCCCCCAGGCGCGGCGCCGGGCCTTCCGTCACCGTGGCGACCTGTCCGAGGGTCAGGTTCGCCCCGTCGCGCTGCAGGACGACCGACTTCGCCAGCTCCGGCGCGCTGGCGGCCTGCCCCTCCGCCTGCAGGATGATCCGCTGGTTGGGGGTGGTGACGAAGCCCGCGCCGAACATCCCGGTCGCCCGCCGCGCCGCCGCCGCGATCTGATCGACCGACACGTCGTGCTGCACCAGGCGGGACGGATCGACCTGCACCTGGTACTGCTTCTCCTCGCCGCCGAACACGGCGATCTTCGACACTCCCGGCACCGCCAGCAGGCGGGGCTTCACGCTCCAGTCGGCCACGGTGCGCAGCTGCATCGGCGACTGCGTGCGGGAGGTCATCCCGATCACCATCACGATGCTCGTGGACGTCGTCAGGGGCGCGAGGCTCGGGCTGACGCCGGTGGGGAGCGATCCGGCCAGCGTGGACAGGCGCTCGCCGATCACCTGCCGGTCGCGGTACACGTCGGTGTGCCCGCCGAACAGCACGGTGACGACGGACAGCCCCTGGATCGAGGCGGACCTGATCGACTCGACGCCGGACGCGCCGTTGACGGCGTTCTCGATCGGCTGCGTCACCAGCAGCTCGACCTGCTCGGGCGCCAGGCCTGGGGCTTCGGCGGAGACCACCACCTCGGGGGGAGAGAACTCCGGGAACACGTCGTACTTCGCCTGCCGGAGCGAGTAGACGCCGTATCCCAGCAGGATGCAGGCGAGCGCCACGACGATCCCGCGGTGCCGCAGCGACGACCGGACGATCGCGGACAGCATGCGCGCTCGCCTACCCTTCCTGCTGGATCTGCCCCCGGAATTCCTCCGAGAGCAGCAGTTGCGCGCCGGCCACGGCCAGCCTGGTTCCGGCGGGGAAGGCGCGGCCGGGCACGAAGTAGCCGCCCTCGACGCGGTGGTCCGGGGCGAGTGGGCGCCTGGTGAAGGCCGTCGGCGAGATGGCCTCGTACACCCACGCCTGCCCCTGCCACCAGACGACCGCGCCATCGGGGACGAGCGCCCCGCCGGCCGGCTCGCCCACGGGAACGAGCACCGGCACGTTCATGCCCACGGCGAGGCCCGGGCGGGCAGGCGCCACGTAGGCGTAGCTGAGTCCCTGGATCTGGGTGTTCACCTCGGGCATCGACGACACGAGGCGCGCGGGCACGCGCTGGTTGCCGGGCAGCGAGAGCGAGAGCGTGGACGGCGCCTTCGCCACCTCGCCCGGCGGGAAGGCCACCTGCACGAGAAGCGCGCGCTGTTCCAGGATGGCGTCGAGCGCCGGGTCGCCCTTCACCGTCCAGTCGGCCAGGACGGCTCCCCATCGCAGGCGCACGGTGTCGATCTGCAGCGTGGCGTCCTGCTCGTCGGCCTGCTTCTGCGCCTGGCTGGTCCGATACGCCGCCTCGGCGTCCTGCATGGCCGCGAGCGACACGTTCTGATCCTGCTCGTAGAGGCTCCTGGCGCGCTCGTACCGGGTGCGCGACAACGTCACGCCGACGTCGTCGCGTTCGAGCCTGCTGCGGGCCGCCACGTAGGCGTTTCGGATCGACGCGAGGTCCGTCACCGGGAGCACGATGGCCATGCCGCGCACTTCGGCGCGCATCGAGGTCTCGGCCACCGGCGCCACGCGGATGCCTTCCCGCGCCTGCGCCTGCGCGTCCATGGTGACGACGGAGCGTCCGTTCTGAACCGAGGTGCGTGAAGCGGCCTGGACGGCCGCCTGCTGATCTTCGTCCTGTTCGCCGGCGGTGCCGCGCAGCGCGACGCCATAGACGGCGGCGGCCACCGCGGCGGCGGCGATCACGATCAGCGCGGCGAGAAGCCACTGGATGAGTCTGTTCATAGCGTCACCGCAGCACGGGGGAGCGTGCGGACAGCGGTTGGATGTCTCCGGGCAGCAGCGGGCGCTGCACGGCGTCCTCGAGATCGCCGAGCGCCTGCTGCGCATTGGTGAGCGCGTCGAGCCGGCCGGTCGTCGCCGCGGCCTTCTGGAGCCGGACACCGTTCAGGGCGACGCGGTCGCCTTCGCCCGCGGCCAGCGCCCGGCGGACGGCCTCGTCCTGGGCGGCCGCCTGCTGAATCAGCCTGTCGGCCTGCGCCAGCTCCGCGAGCGCGGCGGTGAACCTGGCCAGCGCCTGTTCGGCCTGGGCGACGCCGGCGGCCTGCACGGCGAGGAACTGCGCCGCGGCCTGCTCCCGCCGGGCCTCGGCTTCGGCGATCGGCCCCTGGTTGCGGTTGAAGACGGGAAGCGTGAGCCCAAGCGCGATGGAGAAGAGGTGGAGGCCCTCTTCGAAGGCGTAGGTTGGTCCGATGTCGAAATCGGGGTACTGCTTCGCGATCTCGAGACGCAGCGCCGCCTCCGATGCGGCGTACTCGGCCAGGCCGCGGCGGATATCGATCCGGTTCAGCGCCGCATCTCCCCGGATCGCGCCGGCCGCGAAGGTGTCCGCGCGCGGAGGCCGATCGAACGCCGGCCAGTCGACGGTCACCGCGTGGAGCGCCGCGGCCGGGAGGCCGATGGCCGCGGCGAGCGATATCTCGGCCTGCCGCGCGCGGCCCTCCGCGGTCCGAAGGGCCAGCAAC
>JAJXZZ010000419.1 GCA_021779795.1 Acidobacteriota bacterium
CGCGGCGGTGGTCGTCGTGCTGGCCATCGCCGGCTTCACGGCCTGGCGCGCGCGCGTGAACAGCCGCTCCGCCGAGATGCTCGCCGACGCCATGACGGTCGCCCAGGCGCAGATCGCGCCGCCGCCGGTGCCCGGCGCGCCCCCGGCGCCGGCGCCCGCGGGGACGTTCCCCTCGGCCCAGGCGCGCGACCAGGCGGCGCTGGCGCGCTTCGTGGCGATCGCCAACGAGTACCCGTCCTCGCCGGCCGGGATCGCGGCCCGCTACCGCGCCGCGGCGCTGCTCGCGTCGCTCGGCCGGTACGGCGAGGCCGTGCAGCGCTACCAGGAAGTGGTGGACCGCGCGGGCACCTCGATTTACGGCGAGATGGCCAGGCTCGGGATCGCGGACGCGGACGCGGCGGCCGGCAAGTACGACCAGGCGATTGCCGCCTACCGGAAGCTGTCGCAGGATGCCGCCACGCTGCCGGTGGACGGCGTGCTGATGCAGCTCGGCCGCGCCTACCAGGCGGCCGGCAAGACGGCCGACGCGCGGCAGACCTTCAAGCAGATCGTCGAGGAGTTCCCGGCGTCGCCGTACGCCGGCGACGCCCAGCAGGCGATGGACCAGCTGAAGGGCTAGCGAGGCGCGACGTTGGCCGCTCTGGACGTCTAGCAGCCCGACCCGAAGCGATAGCCCAGGATCTTGTAGATCAGCTTCGCGCAGAGGAAGTTCGGCCCGACCATGCCCGGCAGCGGGCACAGCTCCACGACGTCGAATCCCACCAGGTGGCGCCTGCTCGCGACGGCCTTGAGCAGCGCCACCGTCTCGTGCCACGAGAGGCCGCCCGGCTCGGGGGTTCCCACCGCCGGCATGATCGCCGGGTCCAGCCCGTCGCAGTCGATCGTCAGGTAGACGTTGTCGGTCAGCGAGGCCACGACCTCGTCCATCCAGCTGGGATCCTGCCGCATCTCGTGATCGAAGAACACGCGCGTCCGCAGGCCGGGGATCGCCTCGGACTCCTCGCGGCACAGGCTCCGGATGGCCACCTGCGCGCACGGCACGCGCTCGACGATGCGCCGCATCGCGCACGCGTGGCTGTACGGGCTGCCTTGGTACGACTCGCGCAGGTCGGCGTGGGCGTCGATCTGGAGCACCGACAGGTCGGGCGTGCGCGCGGCCAGCGCCTCGACCACCGGCACGCTCACCGAGTGCTCGCCGCCGAGAACGACGGGGAACTTGCCGCGATCGGCCAGGCTCGCGGCCACGCGCCCGATCGCGTCGAGCGCCCCCCGCATGTCGGGGTGGGACGGCTCCAGTTCGGGAAGCGTGTAGATCCCCTGGTCGAACACCTCCGACCGCGTCTCCTCGTCCCACAGCTCCACCTGCCCCGAGGCGAGCAGGATCTCGCGCGGGCCGCTGCGCGTCCCCGGGACGTAGCTGGTGGTCCGCTCGAAGGGCACGGGCAGCACGACGATCTTCGAGTCGTCGAAGCTCCGGGCGTGCTCGTAGCCGCCGAAATTCAGGGGGACGTGGTGCTCGTAGTCGGGCGTATAGGGCATGGTCTGTCCTCGACGGCGCGGCGCCGGTTCCGCCGGCCGCGGCCTCCATTCTACGCGGAACGGCCGCCACCCGGGCCGTCCCGGCCTCAGCCTTCTTCGGCGTGGCGCTTGAGGTCGGCCAGCGTCGCGAGCGCCTCGAGCGGCGTCATCGTGTTC
This sequence comes from Acidobacteriota bacterium, assembly GCA_021779795.1. GTDB lineage: Bacteria > Acidobacteriota > Vicinamibacteria > Vicinamibacterales > Fen-181 > FEN-299. The sequence continues at coordinate 1,696 of JAJXZZ010000419.1, forward strand.
GGGTCGAGGGCGCGCAGCCGTTCGACGACGCGCTCGCCGGCCGGCGACGGCGACTCGAAGAGCCCCAGCTGCTCCTGCGGCTCGGTCGCCGTGTGCGTGATCGAGGGGCGCCCGCCGCGCGCCAGTTCGTCGTGCTCGAGCGCGCCGAGGATCTCGCGCGCGCGGTCCACCACCGCCCGCGGCAGCCCGGCCAGGCGCGCGACCTGGATGCCGTAGCTGCGGTCGGACCGGCCGGAGACCACCTTGCGGAGGAAGATGATGTCGTCGTGCCACTCGCGCGCGTCCACGTGGCAGTTGACGACGCCGGGGATGCCGTCGGCCAGGTCGGTCAGCTCGTGGTAGTGGGTGGCGAAGATGGTCTTCGGCCGCGCGCGCGGGCTGGTCGCCAGGAACTCGGCCACCGCCCACGCGATGCTCAGGCCGTCGAACGTCGCCGTGCCGCGGCCGATCTCGTCGAGGATGACGAGGCTGCGCGAGGTGGCCGAGTGCAGGATGTTCGCCGTCTCCTGCATCTCGACCATGAAGGTGGACTGCCCGCGGGCGATGTTGTCGGAGGCGCCCACGCGCGTGAAGATCCGATCGACGAGCGCGATCTTGGCCTGGCGCGCCGGCACGAACGACCCGGCCTGCGCGAGCAGGCAGGTGAGGGCCACCTGCCGCAGGTAGGTGGACTTGCCGCCCATGTTCGGGCCGGTCAGGATGATCAGCTGGTGCGCCGTGCCGTCGAGCAGCGTGTCGTTGGGCACGAACGCCTCCGACGACCGGCGCTCCACGACGGGGTGGCGCCCGTCCACGATCTGGATCTCGTCCCCCTCGTGCACGTGCGGCTTGGTGTAGTTGGCGACGGCGGCCGTCTCGGCCAGCGCCGCGAGCGCGTCGAGCGACGCGACGGCGCGCGCCGTCTCCTGGATGCGGGGCGTCTCGGCGATCACCTGGGCGCGCAGCCGCTCGAAAATCTCCAGCTCGCGCGCGAGCGTCCGCTCGTCGGCGCCGAGCACCTTCTCCTCGTACTCCTTCAGCTCGGGCGTGACGTAGCGCTCGCCGCCGACGATGGTCTGCTTCCGCTGGTAGTCGGGCGGCACCGCTTGCAGGTTGGCCCTGGACACCTCGATGTAGTAGCCGAACACCCGGTTGTAGCGGACCTTCAGCGACGGGATGCCGGTCCTCGCGCGCTCCTGCTCCTCCATCCTGGCGATGACCTGCTTGCCCGACCGGCTGATCTCGCGCAGCTCGTCGAGGGCGGCGTCGAACCCGTCGCGCACGAACCCGCCGTCGCGCGTGAGGGCCGGCGGCTCGTCCACGACGGCCGCCTC
>JAJXZZ010000420.1 GCA_021779795.1 Acidobacteriota bacterium
TCGCCCGGGGAGGAGGCCTTGGTCCTCGCGACGCCCGACCCGATCGCCGCCATGGCCGACGCGGGCGGCTCCACGTTCGCGCTGACGGCCCGCGCGGAGGCCCGCGGGTGGGGCGCGGCCTTCGGGTCCGGGGGCCAGCCAGTCTCGATTGGCTGGCATGGTCGGGGCGAGAGGGGTTGCCCCGCGACCACCGACCTTTACATCACGATGCGCCTCGCCGAGCCGCCGGAGCCGTGCTGGTGGCTGCAGAGCGCGTGACGTGGGCTCGGTTTGGCCAGGCGGGCTAGCGGCGTGGCGCAAGTGGACGCTTGATCGAGAACCCGACTGCCCAGAGCATCTTCCGGGGTCCAGCGCCGCGTTTTGGCGGCTGCATGCACTGCGCCACCCGGCACCGGGAGCCGGTCTGGGCGAGCGCGACTAGTGGGTCGGGGGGTGGACGAAGGGAGACTCGAGATGCACGGGCGCACCCGGATCGGATCGGCCCTTGTGGCGGCAACCCTCGTCGCGGCGCTGGCTGCTGCACCCGTACTGGCGGCCGCGGGCCCTCGCCTGACGCTCAGTCCGGCGCGTGGAGCGTCGGGGACCACGGTCACCATGACCCTCAAGAACTGCGCGACGCCGCAGCTCTGGACCGGTGATGGCGGCGGGGCGACCACGGGCTTCGGAACTGCCGGCTACATGGTCTGGGGCAACAAGGCCACGGCGACCGCGGTGTACGTGGCGGCGAGCGGATGGACGGCCGTTGGCGCCGCCGGGACGAGTTGGACGGCGACGTTCCAGGCGTCCGGCAGCCCGGGTAGGTACACGGTCAACGTTCCGTGCGGCTTCCCCAAGAGCGTCACCGCCACCTTCACGGTCAGATAGGTCGGGAGGCCTGACGAGGGACGGCCAGCCGCGGCGGTGGTTGGCCGGAGCATGCTCGGCTCTTGACATTTGGTGCAGAAAGGGGACTCCCACTGATTCAAGGACCCGCTGTCTTCCACCACCGGCGGTTCTGCCGCCCGATTTCGCGCCGATGTCGGCGGAGGACGTCCTTCGTGTACCTACTCACGGAAGCTCTCAGCTCCTGTGAGCGCCACATCCGGCACTGCCTCAGGGCGACCGTCGTCGCCCTCACACTCCTTACCCTGACTGTCCCCATCGTCCACGGAACCCAGGGAGTGAGCCTCGATCTCGGCGCGATTGCGGTCGACCAGCCGCTTGTGGCCGGCTCTTACTACCGTCTACCGACGCTCGGCGTCTCGAACCCTGGCGACGAGCCGGCTGCCATGCGGATGCGGACGACGGCGCTCGCCGGATCGTCCGGGAGGCCGCTGCCGGACGGCTGGATCATGTTCGAGCCGTCTACGTTTTCGCTGGCTCCACGCGGTCACCAAGTCGTCCGGATGGAGCTGCGAGTACCTGTGGGCGCTGCACCCGGGACCTACTCCGGACTCCTTGTGGCCGCGATCGAACCTCCGCCGGGTCGTGGAACCGCGGCAGTCGGCGCGGCTGCGGGATCCCGACTGACTTTCACCGTTCGGCCGGCATCGAGCCTTGACGCTCTCCTCGCGCCGATTCGGGGAATCCTGGAGGTCGCGCTCCCGGGGCTCGCGCTGATCCTTGTGTTGGTCGCGCTGGCAGTCGTCGCGATGACGCTCCGGCGCAGGTATGAGTTCCGGATCCAGCGTCGCCGGTAGAGAGGGAGGTGACCCGAGCCGAGGCATCTTCTGGCCAAGGTGTTCTTTGAGAGCCTTTGAGGGAGGGTTTATGACTCGCAAGCTCTTTGTCTTGGTGCCACTCGCCGCTCTGCTTGCGGCGTTCCCGGTTCCGGTGTTTGCCGCCACGAGCGGGACGATCAGCGCGACGGTGACGGTCGCCGCCCCCTGCATTACGGTGGGACCGTCCATCAGCTACGGGACGCTCCTCTTCGCGCCCGCCGGGACTACTCCTTCTCCTACCTCCGGGTCCTCGAGCTATACAAACTGTTCATCCGCGGCCGAGCAGGTCGGTGCGACGGGCTCGGATGCGACGTCGACTACCGCGGGCTCGACTGCCGTCTGGACTCTGCAGGACATGCAGCCGTGCATCACGACGACCGCTCTCAACGCGTATCGAGTAGAGGCAAAGGACTACCAACAGGTCAGCGTCGTGCTGTTGTCCTCGACGACGGCCCTGCTCGACCCTGCATTGGCACCCGCGATGCAACAGACTCTGGACACCTACCTGTACATGCCTTGCTCGGGGAGCTCTGGCGCCGGCGAAACCATGCAGTTCACCGTCACAGCGACCGCATTCTTCTAAGCCTCGCGGCCACGAGGCAGAACAACGCGGCGAGCTAGGGCCGCAGCTAACACCCGCGATCCGGCTCTTTCCGAACCTCACCCGTCCCGGCCCCGTCGGTCCCTCCGTCGGGGCCGATTTCTATGGGGCGGAATCTGGTGAGCGTCGACGGCCTCGGGCATCGGCCAATTCCGGCGCGCTGAGTCGTGGGGGCGGACGCGGCCGGCTGGAGCCGGCCGCGCGGCCTCGAGCTGGGCCGGCGCGCAGCGATCGCCCTGCTGTTCGTCCTTCACAGCTGGCGGTTCCGGATCTGCCTCTCCCCCGGCAGCGGCCTGCGCGAGGGCGACAAGCCGGGCACGGACCAATCGGCCAAGTAGCCATCGCCGCTCGCCGCCTGCACGCTTGAGGGCATGACGGCGCGCTGGCCCGATCCGCCCCGGCTCCCGGCCGTTCGTCCACGGTGGAGGTGAAGCACTCTGCCTGGCGGCGTCTGCTCGTGCGCCTGCCCCAGATGCCTCATCACGCGCCGCCGCGTGTCTCGTGGTTCTTCTTGCGGCCGGCCGCATCGGCACGCGACCAGGATCATGCGCGTCGTCGGGTTACGGCTGGCGACCAGTCGCGCCGGCCCCCCTGGTCAGCAGGGGCGCGAGACGGAGCAGGATGGGCATGGCCAGGCCGAGCACGACCGACGACGGGTTGATGTACTCGCGGATCACGTCGAAACGCTCGTCG
>JAJXZZ010000038.1 GCA_021779795.1 Acidobacteriota bacterium
GGCCTCGCGGCGTCCGCGCGCTTCCGCGTCGCTCCCCGGGCCGGAGCCTCCTTGCCTGGGGGAGTGACGGCCCGGAGCCGCGCACCGCGGGCCTCGCCGCGTCCGCCGCGCGAGGGGGCGCGGCGGGTGCCGGGGAAGAGTGGCGTCGGCGCGGTCAGGCGCGCGGCAGCGAGAGCACGAGACGGCAGCCGCCGTGTTCGGCGCCGCCCATCGTGAGCGCGCCGCGGTGCAGCTCGGCGACGCGGCGCGCCGCGGCGAGGCCGATGGCGACTCGCCGCCCGCCCGGCCGATCGGTCCAGTCGGGATCGAGGAACCGGGCGCGCCACGACGCGGGCATGCGCAGCGAGTCCTGCGTGGCCTCGAGGCGCACGCGGCCGCCGGGCTCGTCGGTGACGTGGATCCGCACGACGGCCCCGACCGCCCGCTCGGTGGCGGCCTGCAGCGCCGTGGCCATCGCCGCCACGGCCATCGTCAGCAGCGACTCGTCGCCGCGGGCCTTCAGGCCCGGCGCGCCGGCTTCCACCCGGAGCGCGCTGCCGGCGTGGTAGCGTCCCGGGACCAGCCGGTGCGCCACCCGCACGGCGATCGCCTCGAGATCGACCGACCCGTTGGCCACCGGCGGCTCCTCGGCGAGCACCGAGAGCGCCTGGACTAGCCACGCGGCGCGCGCCGTCTCGGTTTCGATCAGGTCGAGCGCCGCGCGCTCGGCCGGCGGCCGCGCCGACTCGCGAAACAGCTGCAGGCAGGTTTCGATCGCCTCGAGGCTCTCGCCCACCTCGGTGTAAGCCTGCGGCGTCGCCGGGGCAGGCGCCTCGCCGACCGACTCCGCGGGGGTCGCGCGCTCGGCGATGGCGAGGCTGCGCGCGGGCCGCCCGCCCGACAGCAGCTCGTCCACGTAGTGGGGATCGTGCCGCATGCGGAAGCCGGGCGGCAGCCCCTCGCGCTGGCCCGGCGGGGCCTCGGCCTCCTCCCGGCGGTCTCCGTCCCGGCGGTCTTCCGCCGCCGGCTGACCGGCGCGCTCGAAAATGCTGTCGTCGAACTCCTCGGGTTTCAACGGGGCGATGGACGGCTGGCGGGACACAAGCGAGTCACGAGGATCGGCCACGGGTCACCTGTTCGAAAGAGCAACCCGTGGAGAGAGCCGCCTCGCGACGCTGGCCACGGGCTGGAGTCCTGTCGCTGTACCTCTCGATGGTATTGTCGCACGGCTGCACTCAGCGTGCGCCGTACGACCTGCGCCTTGCGGCCTGCGGCTTACGTCTTACGCCTTGCGGCGTACGGTGGGACTGCAGTGCTCAGTGGCCAGTTGGCAGCGTCTTGTGCGTGACTGACCAGCCACTAGCCACCAGCCACCAGCCACTGCTTCTGTCCTACTCGATATCGCTGACCCTTCCATCCAGGAACGTGATCTTCACGCTCGGGTAGATGTAGATCTGCTTGGTCCCGGCGTCCATGACCTGCTGCGGCGGCCCGAGGGCCGCGCGCACCTGGTCGAACGTCATGCCCAGCGAAACGGTTGGCGTCCCGGCGGCGCTGTCGCCCACCTGCCCGACCGCTGCGCGATCGATCGGGTCGGCTTCGTCGTAGACCTGTGTCAGCTGGCTGTTGGCGTCGGCGTCGGGCATCGCCTCGGCGGCCAGCGGCGTGTCGATCCGGCCGACGGCCCCGGGCGGTAGCGGCGGGATGCCCGCCTGGCCCTGGTTCGCCTGCAGGTCGGTCATGCCGCTCTCGACCGTCTCGCGCATCCAGTTGGTCATGTCCTGCAGGTCCTGCAGCGACACCATCACGACGCTGCCCGGGCGGCAGTTGGCCGGGCGGCTGGCGAGCACCATCACGTTGGCGGCGCCGGCCCATGAGGGCGGCGGGGCGGTCATCTGGAGGACGTCGCCTTCGCCGACCGTGCAGTAGCCGTGGTTCGACGTGACGCCGAGCGGCCGATACGCGACGAAGACGTGCGAGTTGCCGTCCGCCCAGGCCGGCACCTGGTCGCCGACGTCGGTCGCCCAGCCCGACTGCTCCTCGGCCCGTTCCTGCGCGATCTGCCGCCGGACTTCGTCGGCAATCAACTGCCTGACCTCGGGCGAAAGAGTGTCGTCCGGGCCGGCCATGGGGGACGCCACGACCATCCCCGCGGCCAGGCGGTTCTCATACGCCGCTTGCAGGGTGGCGCCCATGAAGAAGTCGGTCAGCCACAGGAACGGGCTCGAGTAGCGGATGTATGGCCTGAAGTAGCCGCCGTAGTAGCCGTACCACGGGCGTTCCGCCCAGCCCCAGTTCCAGGTCACCACCACCGGCCACGGGTTGAGGACGTAGACGTAGAACGCCGGGTGGTAGTAACGGACCGGCATGTAGACGTGGAAGATCGCGTTGTGGTAACGGACCGGGCGGTAGAGGCGGACGAAGGGCCGGCCTCCCACGTAATAGGTCCGCTTGAAGAACTCGTGGTCGCGCACGATGACCGGGCGCTGGACGTAGCCGCGATTCCGCCCCTCGGCCACCACGACCCGGTTTCCGGGCCGCTCGGTTTCGATGCGGCGGATGCCGTCGGGCGCATGGTAGACGACCACGCCGCTCCTGGTCCGAACCTCGCTCACGCGCCCGCCTCGATCGCGGACGACCGTGGCGCCCTCGCGCGTCGTGGAGACGTGCGCGGGCCGCGTGACGGGACGCTGCGTCGGCCTGGCGCCCGTTCTCGGCGAAGCCGCGCGGCCGGGCTGCCGCACCACCGTGGGCGGCGGTGCCTGCCGGGACGGCGTGGCCTCGCGCCCCTGCTCCTGCGCCTTCGCGGGCGGCTCCTGCGGCCTGCCAGCCCGGGGCGAGCGCTCCTCGGCCTTCGGTGCCTGCTTTTCGGGCGTCCTGGCCGCCGGCTTTCCGCCCCGCTTCGCGCGGGTGTCGGCCTTCTTCGGCGGCTCCTTCGGCTCTTTCTGCTGCTGTTGCTGCTGCTGTGGCGGCTGCGCGTTCAGCACGGCGCCTCCCAGCAGCAGCACCAGAACCACCGCCGCGAGCCGCGCCACCATCGTCCGCACCCTGCGCGTCGTCGTCATGTCCACCCTCCACCGTTCCTGCGATTCTACTCCCCTCGGACCGGCGCGGCGGGTCGAGGACGCGAACATCCGCCGGCGCGTGCCCGCACGGCGGCGACCACTTCGCCTCGACACTCTGGTAACATCCCGTCCTGTTCCGGGAGCAGGACGGGCGGCTCGTGCGGAGTCCGACCGCGGCGGGACGGCGCGCGGGGCGGAGAGGCGACACGGCGCAGCCGGCCGCGAGCCGGCGGAAGGAAGGCGACACCATGGCTGCGATTGCGAGATACGGCATGCGGATGGTTCCCGACTCGGCCGAGATCATCCGGCAGTGCCGGGAGCGGGGGCAGCTGGTCGAGGGTCCGCACGTCGCGCAGTTCGAGTCGGAGTTCACGCGCCTGCTCGGCGGGGGCCACGTGATGGCCGCCTCGCTCGAGTACGGCCGGATGGCGCTGCTGAAAGTGCTGAAGGCCCTCCAGATCCCCGCCGGGTCCGAGATCATCGTGCCGGCGCTGACCTTCTGGGTCGTCCCCGAGATCACGCGCGTCGCCGGCCTCCAGCCGGTGTTCGCCGACATCGACCCGGCCACCTTCACGCTCAGCCCGGCGGCCGTCGAGCGGGCGATCACGCCCAGGACGCGCGCCGTGCTGCCGACGCACCTCTACGGCCTCGCCTGCGACATGGACCCGATCCTGGCGCTGGCGAAGAAGCACGACCTCAAGGTGATCGAGGACTGCGCCCACTCGCTCGGCGCCACCTACAAGGGGCGGATGGTGGGCACGCTCGGCGACGCCAGCTTCTTCAGCTTCCAGGCGTTCAAGCCGCTCAACACGTTCGGCGGCGGCCTGGCCTGGGTGCGCGACGCGGACGTGGCGCAGCGGGTGGCCGAGTACATCGCGGCCGAGCCGCTGCCGACCGAGAAGCGCGTGGAGAAGGTGCTGAGCGCCGGCTGGTGGCAGCGGACCTTCATCCGGCCGACCGTGTTCACCTACTCGCTGTTCCCGCTCTGGTATCTCGCCTCGTTCACCAACGTCAAGCCCGATCGCTACCTGTGGGAGAAGGTCCAGCGCCTCGACCCGCAGCCGCCGCACTACGGCGGGAAGTTCTCGAACGTGCAGGCCGCCGTCGGCCTGGCCGCCCTCGCGCGGCTCCCGGAATTCATCGAGCGGACGCGCCGCCACGCGAAGGTGTTCGACGGGATGCTCGGCGACATCCCCGGCGTCGCCATCCCGAGGATCCCGGAAGGGCAGACGCACGTGTACTACCAGTACTGCCCCTACGTGCCGGATTCCGCGGGCCTCGTGCGCCGCTGCATCCGCCGCGGCATCGACGTGGCGCCCATGCACGTGGACGTCTGCACGCGCATGGAGATCTTCGGCTGGAAGGGGCCGGCGACGCCTGGCGCCGAGAAGGCGGCCACCTCCGTCCAGGTGCCGGTCTACGAATCGCTCGCCGACCACGAGATCGAGCGGATCGGCCGGACGGTGCGCGAGGAGCTGCTGAAGCAGGCGAAGCGCTGACTGGCGCGCTCACCCCGGTGTCTCCCAGGCGCGGCGGCCGCGATCCGGCGGGCGCCGCGCCCACGGTCGTCCCGGCCCCGCCGCCCTGAACTTCCTCCCGCTATCGTCCGATGATCGAAGCGGGAGGATTTGAATGCGCTCATCGCGTCTCCGTCCGCTGGCGGCCTGCCTCGCACTCATCATCTTCGCGGCCGGTCCCGCATCCGCCATCTGGGGCCTCACCGCGCTCGAGAACGCCGCCCACAAGGGGGACCTCAAGAAGGTCAAGGACCTGCTCGACAAGGGGGCCGACGTCAACGAGTTCAAGTACGGGACCGCGCTGATGATCGCCGCCCAGGACGGCCACATCGACGTCGCCAAGCTGCTCCTCGACAGGGGCGCCGACCCCAACATCATGGCCAGCATGGGCTGGACGGCGCTCGGCATGGCCGCCGACGCCGGAAAGCTGGACATGGTGGACCTGCTCATCACCAGGGGCGCCGACGTGGACAAGGCCATCGCCGGCGTCCGGACATGGGCGGAATGGACGGCCGGCCCGCCCGTGCGGAGCCAGTCGAAGGCGCAGCAGATCCTGAAGGCCATCGACGTCATCCAGGGGCGCGCCGGGTTGGCCTACTATTCCGCGGGCCAGTACGACAAGGCGCTCGCCGTCTTCCAGTCGAGCGTGAAGCAGAACCCGAACGACGTCGAGAGCCTGGTGGGCCTGGCCTTCTCGGCGACGGCGCTCAAGAAGTACGACGACGCGAGGGGAGCCGCCGAGGCGGCGGTCAAGCTCGCCCCCGGCAACGCCGATGCCCATACCGCGCTGGGCGACGCGCTCAAGGGCCAGGGACACGCCGCGGCCGCGGTCGATGCGCTGAAGAAGGCCGTCGAACTGAGTCCGAAGAACCCGTGGGTCGCCAGCCGCCTCGGCGGCGCCTATTACCAGCTGGACGACTATCCGAACGCCATCGCCTGCTTCCGGAAGGCCGCCGACCTGGCGCCGGACAGCCCCGGCCCGCTGCGCGACCTGTTCAACGCCTGCGCCCGGGCCGGTCAGTTCGACGCCGCCATCGCGGCGAGCGACCGCCTGCTGACGATGCTTCCGTCGAAGGACACGACCGACGTGCTCGGCTTCAGGAGCCTCGTCTACCGCGAGAAGGGCATGCCGCTCCAGGCGGCGGCCGAGGCCGGGAAGGCAGCGTCGATCGACCCGAACAACGACTGGTCGCGGACCGCCCTGGCGGCCGTCGCGCTCGACAAGGGGAATTACGACGAGACGATCCGGCAGCTGTCGGGCGTCGCGGACAAGGAGTGGCCCTTGCCGCACCTCATCGAGGCCGTCGCGTACGCGAAGAAGGGCGACACGGCGCGGGCCGAGCAGATCTACGGGACCTTCGGCCACGACGCGGTGTCATCCGCCAGCGTCATCACCCGGACCAGCGCCCGTGCCCTGGCCGACCTGCTGAAGCCCGCGACCCAGGCCCACCTCGACAAGGCCGCGTCGCTCGAGGCCGGCCCCGACTACAAGCAGGCCGTCGCCGAATACGCGCTGGCGATCAGGGCGGCCGACGACGCCGGCGCGAAGACGATCCGGACGCGTGTGGCCGCGATCATCAAGGCCCATCCCGAGGTGGGCGAGCTGCCGGAGAGCGCGCGGAAGTTCGTCATGCGCGGCGAGGTGCTGGTGGACGAGAAGAAGCCGGCCGAGGCGATCGCGCAGTACGCGGAGGCGTCGAAGCTGGCCCCCTTCTACCCGAACACCTACTACAACATGGCCGTGCTCTCGGCGAGCCAGGCGAAGTTCAAAGAGGCGGTGAACCTGATGCACGCCTTCCTCGACCTCGCCCCCGACGACCAGAAGGCCCGCGAGGCCAGGGACCTCACCTACAAGTGGGAGTTCATGATCGAGCAGGAGAAGAAGAAGTACGAAGTAAGAAGTACGAAGTAAGAAGTACGAAGTGCGAAGTACGACGTTATGGCATTCCCCTGCCCCCGAGGCTCTGTGTCATCCATGTTCCCGATTCACGTGAAGCGTGCTCTCGTGTCTTCGCGGCTGGCGCGCGCGGTGCTGGCGTGCGGCCTGTCCTGGTGCCTGCTGGGCGGCGTTCGACTCGAGGCCCAGGACTACCCGGCCTACCGGTCGGTCCTGGGCATCCAGCTCGGGACCCAGCCGTCACCGGCAGGCGTTCCGATCGTCAAGGTGAGTCCGAACCTGCCGGGAGCGGCCGCGGGCCTGCAGCCGGGCGACGTGCTGAAGGCCATCGACGGGCGGCCGGTCACCTCGTCGGCGCAGGCCGCGGAGCTGATCGGGTTCCACCCGCCCTATGACGTCGTGAAGCTGGAGGTCGAGCGCGCGGGCCAGCGGCTCGCGCTCGAGGCGCGCCCCGTCGGGCGGACCCGCCTCGAGGCGCTGACGCTGAAGAAGGTCTTCTTCATCCCCGGCGTCGACACCGAGTCGCCGTTCGAGCCCGCGGACCCGGTGGTCGCGCTCGATTCGATCAACGTCCTGAAGAGCGTCCTGGTCGATCCCGCGCGCGGCACGGTCGAGTTCATCGGGACCTACGATCCGGCGTACGACACGGGGCCGATCCCGTACCGCCAGCTGCTCGAAGCTGCCGTGCAATCCCCGGAGCCGGGCTTCTCGCTGGATCCGGATCCCGCGACCTTTCAGCGGGCGCGGGAGATCTACGACCGCGAGCGGGACGACCTCATGCGGATCTTCGGCTCCGGACGCAACGACCAGGCGATCTCCGCGTGGTTCAGGCGCTGGGTGGACCTCATCCTCGGCCACCCGCTGCTCGAGATCGATCGGCAGCTCTTCCTCGACAAGATGGCGGTCGAGGTCGGCCTGACCAAGCCGGAACTGGTGAACCTCTTCAACTACGTCAACATGGGCGGCGTCACCCGCCCGGCTCCGGCCGCGATCCTCGAGACCCAGGTCCGGCTGCTCGAGCACGAGGGGTTTGCCCAGGGCGCGCCGGCCTATCGCCTCTACCGGGAGGGGACGGCCGACAGCCTGATGCGGGCGGCCGACACGCTCGGGCAGGCCGACCAGGCCAGGCAACTGCTCGGCGAGCCGGAGATGGCGGGCAAGACGGCCGCGGAACGGCTGGCGGCGCTGCAGGCGTTCGTCGCCTGTCGCGTGGCCCGAAGCCTCAACGCGGTCAACGACCAGCAGGCCGGCGCCTTTTTCGCGCAGGTCAGGCAGGGGAAGCTGTCGCTCGCCAACCTCGACACGTGGCTTCAGCAACGGATCCTTCCCGACCGCACCGCCGACGGCCGCTACGTCGTCTATCACGTGCTCAGCGGCTTCCCGCTGTCGAACGAGCTGCTGGCGTACTTCTACGGCGTCACCGCGCCGCAGGCCCTCCTGCGGTTCGTCCACCTCGATGGGAGCACGGCGCTCGCGCGGATCTTCTACGAGGCCGACTACGTGCTCAAGACGATCGACATGACGCAGGAGATCTTCCACTCGATTCCCGGCCACAAGACCTTCTTCCAGATTCGGACCGCCGAGCGCCCCGCCAGGCTGACCGGGATCCGGTGGACGCTCGTCCCGCAGGACGTGTCGCTGATGGCGTCGGGCGATCGCCGGGAAGTGGACTTCGGCCCGTCGCGGGTGGAGTTGGAGGGCCACTCGAGTTCGATCGTCGACTCGGACCCGGCGACTCCCGAGGCCGTCGCCGAGACGGAGAGACTGGCCGGCATCTACCGGGCGCAGATCAACGACCATTACGACGTGTACGCGCGGGAGTACCCGCCCCTGCAGCGCCTCAGGGAGGCGGCCAAGATCCTCGCGTTCGCGCGATGGATGAACCAGCAGCGCATCCCGCTCGCCCCGGACCCCGGCGCCCGGCCGGTTCCCGGCTGGGGCGCCGGATCGCGCGCCTGGACGCCCCCCTCGCGAGTCACCGGCCTCTATCACGTTTACATGAGCATGATGGACGTGACGATGCCGGACGGGAAGCGGTACACGCGGTTCTACCCGATGCCGACTTCGTCGAACGGGGGCGTCAACTTCACCTCCAAGAAGAAGTGGGTGTCGATGTCGCCGCCTCCGCCGACGTACGAGCGCGCCGCCACCAGCGTGACCGTCAGCGCGGCGTTCGGACAGGCCGCCGTCAAGGCGGCCATGGACGGCGACATGGAGACGGCGCGCAGCCTGGCCGAGCAGAGCGCCCAGGCGATGACGGGCCAGCTCAACTTCGCGCACCTGCCGTCGAACGTCCCGATGCCGCGCGCGCCGGCTCCCGGCGCGTCCAGTCCCGACACCGCCCGGCTGGTCAAGGACACGGCACGAATCGTGCAATCCGTCAGTAGCAGTGGCCACGCTGGAGGACGGGTTTCGAGTCTCAGCCCCGCCCAGCGCGCGTTGCTTGCCGACCTCGGCCATGAGTTGAACTCGGCCGTGTCTGGCGGGCCGGTGGCGTCCGACTTCCTCCGGAAGCTGCAGACGAGGCAGGTCGCGCCGCCGGTGGTTCCGCCGGTTTCGAGCCCGAGCCCGGCCGGCGTCGGGTCACTGCTCGCGCCGTCGGTCTGCGAGCAGTACCGGGCTGACCTGGCGTCGGGCAACGACTCGAGCCCGGCGCAGAAGGCGTTCTACGACGCCCAGCTCGCCCGGATGAAACAGGCGCTCGACCGGGTCCAGGAGGCGATGGCGAACATCGCCAGGCTGAACCAGAAAGACGTCGCGGAGTTACAAAAATGGTCGGGGCAGGTGACCGAGAGCTACCAGGTGGCGCAGGACCGGCTGATGGATGCCGTCGGCCTGCTGCTCGTGGACAGCCCGCTCGAGATCCTGCAGAAGCGGCAGGCCGAGATGCGCGAGGCCATCGACGGCGGGCTGGTGACGTCGATCCTGGCGCGCAAGGCGGCGGTCACGGCTGACGAGGCGGCGGCGTTCGACGACCAGGCGTTCCAGTTGCTGAAGGCGAAGTACCGCTACGAGCAGATCTACGGGCAGGCCGAGCGCCTCGAGAAGCACCTCGGCGAGGCGAAGGCCGCCTCCGACATGGACCAGTGGTCGAACGGCGACAAGGGCGACTTCGACAAGATGAAGGACGCCATGATGCAACTGACCGAGATGGCGCTCAACGAGCCGGCCCTCGGTGGCGCGCTCAAGATCGGCCGGCTGACCGGCGCGACGCTGCTCCGCTACCTGTCGCTCTACAAGGCCACGGCCATCGCGGCCGGGTTCGCCGGCGACATCGTCGCGCAGAAGCTGGCCTGGGGGCCGGTGATGGCGCAGCTCGAAACGTCGATCGATCAGCATCGGCAGGCGGTCGAGCACCTGCGCCAGCGGGCCGCGAGCCTGCGGCAGCAGATCCAGTGCCTGGAGTCCCGTTGACGGGAGAAGGAGCAACCATGAAGCCCAAGGTGTCGTGGAAATATGCGGTGAGGGGACTGGCGGCCGCGGCCCTGCTGACGGCGGCGTTCGGCGCGACGACGGCGTGCGTGGCGTCGCTCGGTGGAGGAGCTTACGTCGCCTTCGCCCCGCCGGCGCCCATCGTCGAGGCCCGGGTGATGGCGCCGGGGCCGGGGTTCGTGTGGGTGTCCGGGTTCTATCAATGGAACGGCGGGGGCTACATGTGGGTGCCGGGACGCTGGGAGCGCCCGCCGCGCCCCTACGCCCGCTGGGTCCCGGGCGGCTGGGAGCGCCACGGCAACCGCGGCTGGCGGTTCAGGGAAGGGCACTGGCGCGAGCACGAACGCTGAGTTCGATCCGCGCTGAACGTGTGGTGCTGAACCCGCCGTGCCGAACGTGTTGACGGCGGCCACCCGCGGCGCTACCATCGCCGCGGGTGGCCGCTCCCGCGTCCACTCCTCCCCCCAAGGTCGGCGTTTCCGGTCTCGGCAATTCAAGGAGGGACCGATGAAACCGCTCGGCGTCCTCTCCGTTCACCCCCGTTGTGCCTTCGGCCTCATCATCATCCAGGCTGCCGCGGTGCTCACCCTGTCGTGCGGGGGGGACAGCGGCACGGCCCCGAGTCCCTCGTCGCTCGCCGGCACCTGGGGCGCCAACTACGCCCTGTTCACCAGCGTGTCGAACCCCAGCCAGAGCGTCGAGCTCATCTCGCAGGGCGGCACCGTCACGCTGAGCCTCAACGCGGGAGGCACGTTCACCCTGATCACGACCAGGCCGGGGCTGCCCGATGACGGGATCCTCGGGACGTGGACGGCCAGCAGCGACACGCTCACGCTGCGCCCGACGGGCACGTCGTTCGACATCCAGTTCGACATGACGCTCAGCGGGGGGATGCTGACGCTGAACGGCGGCCACGTCGAGTTCGACATCAACCTCGACGGCGTGGACGAGGAGACGATCCTCAACATGCGGATGACGCGCCAGTAGCGCGGCCGGGCTATTGCAGCGCGGCCGTCACCCGGACGACGCGCGAGCCGTCCTGCGCGACGAACTCGATCGTCTGCTCGTCCACGAACGTCGCGCTGCCGCGGAACACGTTGTCGTAGAGCCGCGTGTCGAGGCCGTTGAACACGACGCGGTCGCGGTTGCCCGCGGCGCCGACGACGGTGTAGTGGGCGTTCCGGCCGTTCGACGTGACCTCGAGATCCCGGATGCCGAACGCGTCGAACTCCGGGCCTCCCTGGCCGTCGACGACCACCCGTCGCAGCGCGCGGCTCGTGGTGCCCGCCTCGAACTGCTTCCCGCCGCGGACGATCTCGTAGGCGAGGTGCTCGCCGTCCGGGCTCATCGTCAGGATCCCGACGAAGCTCTCGGCCCGCTTGCCGGGGAAGGCCGCGCCGGCGCGGTGGTCACGCACCTCCACGAACGACTCGCCGCGCTTGATCACGTAGCCGATGTGCTTGCCGTCCTCCGACAGGCCGATCGGGCTCACGATGTCCTCGAACGACGGACCCGGCACGCCGGCCACGAACACGGCCACGTCGCCATCGCCCCGCCTCGCCGCGTACACCAGCTTCCCCTCGGGCGTGTACATCGGATCGGACAGGCCGTGGAAGTCGGGCGAGAACCGGCGCACGCCGGGCGTGATCGTCGAGTAGCCGCCGGCGAGCGCTCCCAGGAAGCCGCTGCCGAACCCGCGCCCCGCGTAGTCGGCGGTGACCTTCCCATCCTCGACGAGCGAGCCGGTCGTCCGGCTCTTGGCCATCCCGCTCTTCGCGTTCGTGCCGGCGTAGGCGTAGTGCCGCCAGTCGGGGCTGACGTCGATGTCGCTGATGACGTCGAAGCCGGGGCCCGGCTTGCCGTCCACCACCCAGGTCCAGTTCTTGTCGACCAGCGCCGCCACGGCCACGTGGTCGGCCCCGCGCGACATCCGCCAGGTGAAGTAGTTGTCCATCGACGGCCCGTACGGCTTGCCGTCCAGCTGCATCACCCACTGCTTGTCGCGCTTGCCGAAGTAGACGCAGTGCGCGCCGTCGGAGCTGAACGCGGGCGCCGAGATGTCCTCGAACTGCGGCGCCGTCTCCTCGCCGTCGATCACGAGGTGGCAGTCCTTCCCGTTGCAGGCGGACACCGCGAACGACTTGCCGTTGGCGCTGAGCGTCGGGGCGGTCAGCTTGCCGTAGGGCCTGGTGCGGTCCTCGCCGTCGACGACCAGCACCCACGTCGAGCCGCGCTTGGCGGCGAACGCCAGGTGCTGCTGGTCCTCGCTGAACCGCAGGAAGCTGACGTCGTCGTACGCGCCGCCGACCTGCCGGCCGTCCAGCTTGACCGTCCGCCGGCCGTCGGTCTTCTCGACCAGGGCGAGATGGTCCTTCGTGCTCCGGGCGCTCTCGAGCTTGCCGCCCGGCGACAGCTCGGCGATCGTCTTCTCGTCGATCTTGAGCGCGCGGGGTTGAGCCGGCGGCGCCTGCGCCGCGGCCGGCCCCGCGAGGAGCGTCAGCAGCGCGGCGAACAGGGCGGCGGGCAGGGGGGCGGTCGGTGTCGCGCGGGAGCGGGAGACGGGCGAACCGGCGTCGGATGCCATGGCGCACCTCCGCGGGTGGGGGCGAATCGAACTCGCCGTGCGGACATTATAGCCGCCGTCCGGCCGCGACGCCACCGGTCGTGGTCAGTGCGCCGGTGATCTCTCGCGGGCCCGCCGGTTACTTGAT
>JAJXZZ010000421.1 GCA_021779795.1 Acidobacteriota bacterium
CGCCGCGGCCCGTTCGCCGGCGCCGGCGACAGCCTCGCTCGTCCTGAAGACGGGGTGGGGAACCGCCGGCGACCTGGCGACGTCCGCCTTCGTGATCGCCGCCCTGTCGGGCGTCGCCGTCGCCATTCCCTACGACGCGGCCGATGCCTACGGCTCGATCGCCGGCATGCTGCTGGCCGATCCGTGGGCGGTCTTCTTCCGCAACCTGCACTACTGGGCGGGCCAGGCGTGCCTGGTCCTCACGCTGCTCCACGTGTGGGATCATCTGCGGGCCGGGACCGAGCAACGGGTCACCCGGGGCGTCTGGCTCCGGTTGACGCTGGCGCTGCCGCTGCTGGGCTTCCTGATGCTCTCCGGCTTCATCCTGCGCGGCGATGCCGACGCGCGCCAGGCGCTTCGCATCGTCACCGGGGCCACGGCGCTCGTCCCGGGAATCGGCCCGCTGCTGGCCGCGCTCGCGTTCGGAACCTCCGAGCGGCTCCACCTCCTCTACGTGCAGCACGCCGCGACCGCCACGATCGTCGTGTGGGTGTTCATCGTCGAGCACGCGCGCCGCGTCTGGCCGCGGTTCCGCCCGACGCTGGCGATGCTCGCGGCGACCGCGGGCCTCTCGCTCGTCGTCTCGCCGGGCCTGCACGACGGCCTCGATCCGATCGTCAAGGGACCCTGGTACTTCCTCGGCCTCCAGGAGATCCTGCACTGGGCCAGCCGGCCGATCGCGGTCGTGATGGCCGGCCTCGCGATCCTCGGCGCCTTCGCGGCAATTCGCCTGTCGGGCCCCCGCGCCGCGGCGTGGGTCAAGCGCGCGCTGGTCGCGCTGGCCGCGGTGTACGCCGCCCTGTGCCTGGTCGGCGGCCTGCTGCGCGGCGAGGACTGGTCGTTCGCGCCGACCTGGCCGGCGGGCGGCGGCAACCTGCGGGCCGGCTTCGTGTTCACCCCGACCGTGCCGGCCCCGTCCCCGCTGCCCACCGCGATGGATCGGCCCGAGGGCTGCCTCGTCTGCCACAAGGGGGTCACCGGGCTCGGCATCTCGCACCGGCCAGAGGCCGTCGGCTGCGCGTCGTGCCACGGCGGCGACCCGCTGACGCTCGACACGGCTCGCGCCCATGCCGGCATGGATCTCGTGCCCGGCAACCTCGCCAACGCCAGGCTGCGGTGCGGACAGCCGGAGTGCCATCCCGCCGTCATTCCACGCGTCAAGGTCTCGGTGATGGAGACGATGAGCGGCGTCGTCGCCGTCGATCGCACGGCCTTCGGCGAACCGCCGGGAACGGCCGGAGGGCGGGTGCCCACCGTCAGCGGGCTCGGCCACTCGGCGGCCGACACGCACCTTCGGCAGCTGTGCGCCTCGTGCCACCTCGGGCAGGTGAAGTCGGCGCTCGGCCCGAACGGCGAGGACGCGCGCGGCGGCGGCTGCGAGGCCTGCCACCTGCGGTACAGCCCCGAGGCGCTGAAGGCGCTCGGCGCCTACGAAGCGGCGAAGCTGAAGGGACCGGCCGGCCCGCCGACCGTCCATCCGGCCGTGTCGCTCGACATCGACGACGCGCAGTGCTTCGGCTGCCACAGCCGGTCCGGGCGCATCTCGACCAGCTACGAGGGCTGGCAGGAGATGCACGACCCGCCGGCCGGCGCTTCCGATCCGAACAGGCCCGGCCCGTCGGTTTACCGCGTGCTCGCCGACGAGCGCGTCTTCGAGCGCGAGCTGCCGGACATCCACCAGCAATTGGGCATGGACTGCGTGGACTGCCACACGGCGATCGAGGTGATGGGCGACGGCGTGGCGCACGCGCGCAAGAGCGGGCAACTGCGGGTCGCGTGCGTGGACTGTCACGCGCGGGCCGGGACGTCGCTCGACCTGGTCCCGGCCGCGAGGATCGACCCGGAATCGCGGAAGATCCTGGCGATTCGCCAATGGCCAGGGGCCGCTCCCGTCCAGTTCGGCCGGACGGCGTCAGGCGATCTGCTCGTCAACGTCGTGGCCGGCGCCACCGGGCCGCCGGCGATGATTCGCAAGCGGACGGGCCAGCGCCTTCCGCTCAAGCCGGCGCTCGCGGTGTGCGCGGAAGGCCGGGGACATGCCAGGTTGTCGTGCGAGAGCTGCCACACGGCGTGGGCGCCGAGGTGCCCCACCTGTCACACCTCGTTCGACCCGAAGGCGGACGCGTACGACTGGGTCGATGACGCCGACGTGTCGGGCGCGTGGAAGGAGACGTCGGGGCCGTTCTCGGCCGACCCGCCCACGCTCGGCGTCCGCGAGATCGCCTCGCGCGCCGGGACGCGCGAGGTCATCGACACGTTCGTGCCGGGCATGGTGATGACGCTCGACCGCAACCGGCGGCCCGGCGGGCCGCCCGACGTCGTCTTCCGGCGGCTCTACGCCCGGATCGCGGCGCACACGACGCGGCGGGAGTCGCGGTCGTGCACCTCCTGCCACGACGACCCCGAGGCGATCGGCTACGGCCGCGGCACCCTGCGCTACGAGCGCGCCGGGGCCGTCGGCCGCTGGCGGTTCACGCCGGCCGCGCCGGCCGCGCCCGCCGACGGGCTCCCGGGCGACGCGTGGATCCCGTTCCTCGGCGCGCGCGCCGGCAGGCTCTCGACGCGCGACGACGTCCGTCCGTTCACCGTCGAGGAGCAGCGGCGGATCCTGCTCGTGGGCGCGTGCCTCACCTGCCACCCCGGCGACTCGGCCGTCATGCGCGAGTCGGTCCGCGACTTCGACGCCCTGCTGCGCCGGCGCAGCGCCCGGTGCCTGCTGCCGGCGTGGAACTGACGGGCGAGGCGCGCAGTAGCGCCCGCGCCGACGCCGGGCGCGCGGCCCGATGCCTTACGGCACCCACCCGACGAGCGCCGCGGCCACTCCCAGGGCGAGCACGAACGCCGGGTGCCATCGCCACCGCACGAGCAGGGCCAGCGCGACGACCATCGCGACGAGCGCCCGCCACGACGCGATCCCCGTCGGCCACAGCAGCACCGCGGCAGCC
>JAJXZZ010000422.1 GCA_021779795.1 Acidobacteriota bacterium
CGGCGGCGGGGAAGTACGTCGCCTTGCTGCCGCTGAGGCCCGCCGTTCCGCCCATCGGCTGCGAGACGACGCGGTAGGTGAGCGCATTGCCGTCGGCGTCGGTGGCCGAGAGGGTGACGCTCGCCGCCGTCCCCGCCGTCGTGGAGATCGACAGGTTGCTGGCGACCGGCGCGTGGTTCGGGTTCGAACCGTCGCTGCTCGGGCCGTTGTGGCACATGTAGCAGCCGACCTGCGCTCCGCGGAACAGCGTCTTGGTGCCGTACGAGGTGGTCAGCGTGCGCGGGCCGAACGCGCGCGACAGCACCGTGCCGCGGTAGTCGGTGCCGTGGCACGCCTGGCAGGCCGCCAGGTTGGCCGAGGCCGCGCTCGTGTGCCCGGACACCCACGACTGGCCCACCGGGTGCATCCCGTGCGGTCCGCCGTTGGTCGTCGTCGGCACCGTCGCGTGGCAGGCGTTGCACTCGGCGATCGTGCCGACGTGCCCCTGCATCGCGAGGCTCTGCACGTTGTCGTTCGCTTCCGTCGTGGGGTACTCGGCGTGCGTCGAGCCGTGGCAGGCCGAGCACTGCAGGCCGCCGTGGCCGGACGAGAAGCGATAGAGGTCGAAGCCGGCCGACGGGGTGTTCGCGTTCGTCGCAAACGTCAGGTCGGCCGCGACGCGCGGCAGGCCGTTCGACGCGATCGCCGACGTGTAGCGGATCTGGCCGCTGTTCGACGTGGCCGTGCCGGTGTGGCAGTTCTGGCACGTCGGCTCCTGGTACCAGCCGGTGCGCGCGGGGTCGCCCACGGCGCTCAGCGTCCCGTGGCAGTTCTGGCACTGCATCGCCATCGTCCCGTCAGCCGCCACCGCGCTGCCCATCGCGCCGCGCAGGCAGCGCGTCTCCGAGCCCGGGTGGCAGCGGTAGCACGCCGTCCGGTTGGTGCTCGAGTCGAGCGTCAGGCCGTTGGTCGGATCGGTCACCGTCGCGTGCAGCGAGTGCATGGCGGTCGTGAGCGGCGGGATGCCGGTCAGGCCGCTGCCGACGAGCGCCTCGGACAGGTGGCAGTTCGCGCACAGGATCGGCTTGCCGGCGAGCGCCGTCGCTTCGAGGCCCTGGCTGCTGTAGCCGCGGGCCGACAGGGCGGCGGTGTAGGTCGTCGAGCCGAGCTGCTTGTCGTCGTGCAGGCGGAGGATGTTGTAGCGGTAGTCGCGCTGCGCGTCGGCCAGGTTCACCCAGCCGGCCTTCGGCATGGCCGCGGAACTCGAGCCCGACGCGTGGCACGCCGTGCAGTCCATCTCGTCGGAAACCGGCAGGACGATGTTGGTCGAGGCGAGCGCGGCGCCCGAGCTGTCGCGCGCGGTGACCTTCATCATCGGGTAGTAGTTCTTCGTGCCGGCATTGTCGTACGGCGTGATGGGGATGCCCTCGGCGATGAACCACTTGTAGGTCGCGTCGAACGACATCGGCTGCGGGGTGTTCGACGGGCCCGGCATGTGGGAGCCGACCAGGCCGGCATCCACCGGAAGCATGACGCCGAACATTGGCAGCACGGCCGACCAGAAGTTGGTCTTGCCCGACGACGTGGTGTTGATCGATCCGGTCGCGTCGGGCACGCCCTCGTAGGTGAGCGTGACGCCGTTCGGCGTCGTCAGCAGCGTGCCGCTGGAGTCGACGACCTGCGCCTGGATCGTGTTGTACGGGGGGAGGATCGCAAAGACGCTGAAGTCGGCGTCCATGCAGTGCATTCCGAGGTTGTTCCAGGCGATGACCTTCCATCCGGTCGAGCTGGATTGTCCGGACACGCCGGGTGCGCCGGCCACGAGCAGGCCGGCCAGGATCGCGAGAGCCAGGAGCGCGATCCGAAGCCGCGAGGGTGGACGGGTACCTTCCTTCATCAGCTAGCCCCTCTTTCAGCAGACGAGTTGGAGATAGAGCGCCGCCAGCGACGGCACGGAAGAGCTGTGCGCCGTTCGCTCGAGCCTTGGCGGCAGGTGGTTACGAGGCGGACGGGGCTGCAAGATGGCGGCCAGCGAGCGGGGAGGAGGAGATGATGCCGAAAACCGACGCAATTCAAACGGGCGCGTCGGCGCGCCGGTGGCGCGCCGGGGAATTGCGGTGTGTACGAGGTAAGAATTGCACGCTCGATGACGAGTCTGTTGGTCCGATTCGAGCGTGTGTGACGAGCGGCAGGCCCAACGCTCGAAGCTCGGCCGTCAGTTCGGCGAAGAACTTACACGGTTCACGGCGGCGGGGCGCTCGCGCCCGCGTGTCGGCGCGCCGCGACGGGCATCATGCCCGAGCTTTCCCGCGATGCCGCCGGCTGGCCCGCCGGTTGCAAGCGCACGAGGCATGAGCATCCATCAGCGCAATCCTCGTGTGTCTTCCGCTCTTGTCGTTGCGGCCGCCCTCGTGTGCCTGGCGCTGCCGGCCGGCGTTTCGGCCCAGGGGACGACGGGCGCCGCCGGCGTCCGCGTCGGTGTCAGCGCCTCGCCCGACCAGTTCTATTTCGGCGCGCATTACGACACCGGGTACGTCTACGAGCATCTCAGCTTCAGGCCCAACCTCGAGGTCGGCCTCGGCGACAACCGGACGACGGTGGCCGCCAACTTCGAGTTCGCGTACTGGTTTCCGCAGCGGAACCAGCCCTATCGCTTCTACGTGGGCGGCGGGCCGGCGTTGAACGTCTATCGGTACGACCTGCCGAACGACTCGTCGACCGACGCCAAGCCGGGCTTCAACCTGCTCGGCGGCGTCGCGCTTCGCAACGGACTGTTCGTGGAAGTGAAGGGCGGGCTCATCGACAGCCCGAGCGCGAAGTTCGGCATCGGCTACACCTGGCGCTGATGCCGCATGGCAACGGCGAGGCCTCGCGGCGTCCGCGCGCTTCCGCGTCGCTCCCCGGGCCGGAGCCTCCTTGCCTGGGGGAGTGACGGCCCGGAGCCGCGCACCGCGGGCCTCGCCGCGTCCGCCGCGCGAGGGGGCGCGGCGGAAAGCCGGC
>JAJXZZ010000423.1 GCA_021779795.1 Acidobacteriota bacterium
CGGTCCAGCAAGAGGGAGTCGATCCTCGACGTGTTCCTCCGCCACGAGGGGCACCTGAGCGCGGACGACCTCTTCGACCTCGTGCGCCGCGAGGATCGCCAGATCAGCCGGGCCACCGTCTACCGCGCCCTGCAGTGGATGGTCGAGGCCGGGATCGCCCGCAAGGTGGACTTTGGCGAGGGGCGGTTCCGCTTCGAGCATTCGTACCGGCATCCCCGGCACTTCCACCTCATCTGCCAGTCGTGCCACCGGTCGTTGGAGTTCATGAGCTCCGACATCGAGACGCTCGTCGAGGAGATCGCGGCGGCGCGCGACTTCTCGGCGCGCCAGAGCGTGCTGCAGATCTACGGCACGTGCGGCGAGTGCCGCACCGGCCGGGCCGAGGCCCCGGACGCGGTGACGAGCGACCTGCTGTTCGCGCGCGACGCGATGCGGATCGCCATCGCCACCGAGCGGTCGGCCTCGGAGTTCTACGTCAGGGCCGCCCGCGCCGCGGCCGCGCCGCGCGCCAGGGCCGCCTTCGAGCGGCTGATCGACGACGAGCGCGCGCACCTCGGCGTGCTGGAGCAGCGGTACCAGCGGCTGCTGGCGCAGGACGCGCGGCTCGAGTCGCGCCCGACGTTCCTGTTCTTCAAGGGCGCGGCCAACGGCCTCTTCGCCGCCGGCGCCGAGCAGGTGGCGCGCGGCGTCGGCCACGAGCAGGCGCTGATGATCGCGATCCGGTGCGAGCGCGCGTCGCACCGGTTCTTCAAGCGGTACGGCGAGCGGTTCGAGGATTCCGAGGGCCAGCAGATCTTCCTGCAGTTCGCCGGCGAGGAGCGGGCGCACCTCGAGCTGCTCATCAGGGAATACCGGGCGCTCGCGCGCCGGCGGACCCGCCGCCGCGGCGCGCGCGCCGTCCGTCGCACCGGGGCCCGCGCGTGATCGATCTTCACGTCCACACGACCGCCTCGGACGGGCGGTCGTCGCCGGAACAGGTGGTGGAGGCCGCCAGGAAGGTCGGCGTCCGCACGCTCGCCGTCGCGGACCACGACACCGTGAGCGGCCTCGATCGCGCGGCCGCCGCCTGCGCGCGCGCGGGGATCGCCTGGGTGCCCGGCGTCGAGATCACCGCGATCCGGGACGGCTCCGACGTGCACGTCCTCGGGTACTTCGTCGATCACCGCTCTGACGCGCTGGGCGCGTTCCTCGAGGCGCAGGCGATCGACCGCGTGCGCCGCGTGCGCGAGATGGTCGAGAAGCTCGGCCGCCTGGGCGTGTTCGTCGATCTCGACGCGCTGCTGGGCGGCGCGGGGCGCCCGGCCGGCGGCTGGGTGGGCCGGCCGATGCTCGCGCGGGCGCTGGTGCGCCAGCGCGTCGTCCGATCGACGCACGAGGCGTTCGAGCGCTACCTGGCCGAGGGGGCCGCCGCGTGGGTCCCGCGCCGCGCGCCGTCACCGGCCGAGGTCGTCGCGATCATCCATCGCGTCGGCGGGATCGCCTCGCTGGCGCATCCGGGTCTGCTCGGCCGCGACGAGTGGATCGCGCCGATGGCCGCCGCGGGCCTCGACGCGATCGAGGTCTACTACGCCGACCACTCCGCGCAGCTCACGACCCACTACCGGGTCCTCGCCGAGCGCCTCGGCCTCGGGATGAGCGGCGGGTCCGACTACCACGGCGACCCGGGCTACGGCTCGGCGCGGCCGGGCTCGGCGTCGCTGCCCGACGAGGCGTTCCGCGACCTCGAGCGGAGGCTCGACCGCCGTCGCCGCGCGGGCGAGGGCCCCAGGCCATGACCCTCTCGATTTCCCCGGAGGCGCGGCAGGCGATCGGCGGCTGGCTGGCGCGCGACCCGTCGCGGCCGGCGCTGCGCCTGTCGTTCGCCGGCGGCTGCGGCGCGCTCGGTTACCGCCTGTCGCCGGCGCCGTTCGGCGCCAGGCCGGGCGAGCACGTCATCGCCGTGGACGGCCTCACCCTCTACGCCGACTTCAAGGCCTTCTCCGACCTCGACGGGGCGCGCATCGAGGTGGGCGACTCGCCCGACGACATCCAGGTCGTGCACGACCAGGGCGTCGTCGGCGGCATGTGCTGAGGCGCGGCGATGCCGCTCATCGAGATCGACTCGGTCGTG
Organism: Acidobacteriota bacterium; assembly: GCA_021779795.1. Classification (GTDB taxonomy): domain Bacteria; phylum Acidobacteriota; class Vicinamibacteria; order Vicinamibacterales; family Fen-181; genus FEN-299. The sequence continues at coordinate 2,111 of JAJXZZ010000423.1, forward strand.
AAGGGCTACGGCGGGCTGCGGCCGCTGCGCCTGCGCGGCCTTCGCGTGGACGCGGGCGAGGCGGTGGCCATCCACGGGCCCGACCGCGCGGCGGCCGCCGTCATCACCGACCTGCTGACCGGCACGACCCTGCCCGACGAGGGCGAGGTGCGCATCTCGGGCCTGCCGACCGCGTCGATCGCGGGCCCGGACGAGTGGATGGCGTTCCTCGACCGTTTCGGCCTCGTCAACGACCGCGTCGTCCTGCTCGACCAGCTGACCCTCGCGCAGAACCTCGCCGTCCCCCACACGCTCGATCTCGACCCGATCCCGCCCGAGGTCGTCCCCGTCGTGGCCCGGGCCGCCGACGAGGTCGGCCTCGAGCGCGCGGCGCTCGACACGCCTCTCGCCTCGGTCTCGCCGCTGGCGCGGCTGCGCGTGCGGCTGGGCCGCGCGCTCGCCCACGCCCCGGCCATCCTCGTGCTCGAGCACCCGACGGCCGACCTCGACGCTCGCGGCGTGGCCGCGCTGTCCGCGCTGCTGAGGCGGATCCGCGCGGCGCGGCCCTTCGCGCTGGTGATCCTCACGGCCGACGATCGCGCGCGCAGGCTGGGAGGCGCGCGGGCGCTGGCCTGGCGTCCCGCGACGGGCGACCTCGAGCAGGCGGGCTTCCTGGGCCGTTGGCGTTCCAGCCGATGACGTGTGCGATGGTCGCCGGAAGTTGGTATGGTGTACCGAGCCCCGGAAGGGGCGCGACCGGAGGGCAGCGGAATGCCGAGCGGAACGATCAAGCGGCTGGTTCGTGACCGGGGATTCGGGTTCATCCGCGACGACGGCGGGCAGGAGTGGTTCTTCCACCGCAGCGCCGTGGCGCAGGGCGC
>JAJXZZ010000424.1 GCA_021779795.1 Acidobacteriota bacterium
GGCCGAGGCCTGCCGGCGTGCTCACCTGGTGGCGGCCATCTCCGAGCCCGACGCGGCCGACCTCCGGCGGGAGGCCCCCGAGGCCCGCGTCGAGGTCCTCCCGCCGATCGCGCCCGCCGTCCCTGGTGCCGGCGCGGCGAAGCTCGCCGGCGACCCGCCGTTCCTCTGTCTCGGCTCGTTCGATTGGTGGCCGAACTGCGACGGCGCCCGCTGGCTGGTTCGCGAGGTCTGGCCGCTCGTCCGGCGCGCGTTGCCCCGGGCTGTGCTCCACCTTGCCGGGCCGGGGTCGTCGACGATCGGGCTGCACGCGAGGGGTGTGGCGCGCCTGGGGCCGGTGGCGATCTCGGGGCCGTTGTACGACCCGAGCGCAACGGTGTTGATCCCCGTGCGCGCCGGCTCTGGCGTGCGCATGCGCCTGCTCGAGGCGTGGGCCGCCGGCGTCCCGGTCGTGACCACGCCGGTCGGAGCGGACGGCCTGGCGTGCGGCGATCGCGGCGGGGCCCTGGTCGGCAACGGCGCGGCCGGTTTCGCGGAGCTGGCGGTCCGGCTCGCATCCGACGGCGGGCTGCGGGCGTCGCTGCGGGAGGCCGGCCGGAGACGGCTCGGGGCGTTCACGCCGGACCTGGCGGTCGAGCGAGCGCGTTCGCTCTACCAGGTGGCGATCGACAGGTTCCGGGCGGCCACGTGACCGGCGGTGGAGCCAGTCGGGCGCCGCGATCCGGTCCCGAGGGGCGGCCCGAGGACTCCGGCCTCGTCTTTTTTGGTCACCGGTCCTGGGGTGACATCGAGGCGTTCGGATTCCGCAAGACGTCGGGGGCGATGTTCCGCTGCCTGCGGGACAGCGGCCGATTCAGGGCGCTGCACTACGTTCAGGTGGACCGGCGCTGGGGGGTGAGGGCGACTCTGCATCGGGTCGACGCCGGCTGCGACGTGATCGGCCTCCCCGTCGGGCTGCCGTACGGCCGGATCCCTGTTGTCCGCCGTCTCAACCGCGCCCTGCAGGCGGCGCTGCTCCGTCGCACGCTCGCCCGAATGAGTCCGGCCGTGCCCGAGGTCGTGTGGTTCTACGACTGGGCGCCGATCGAGATCGTGGAACGCTTGGGTCGGCGCCTCACCGTGATGGAGATCACCGACTCGCCCGAGCTCGTTTACGCGGCTCTCCCATCGGCACTCGCGGGCTTCGCGGGGTTCCGCGAGAAGGTTATGGAACAGGCCGACCTCATCCTCGCCGTGGCACCATGCCTGGCCGACGGGCTTGCCGGCCGCCGAGCGCGCGTCGCGGTGCTTCCAAACGGCATCGGCGCCGAATTCCTCGCGGCCGCGGCAACCGCCTGGCCCGAACCCGCGGTGCTCGCGCGCCTTCCCCGTCCGCGCCTCTGTGTCGTGGTCGGGGAATGGAGCGCCAACCACCGGCTCGATCACGACCTGCTCGGCGCCACGCTCGACGAGCTTCCCGGCTGGACGCTCGTGCTCGTGGGGGTGGGGGCGGTGCAACCCACGGGTCTCGAGCAACTGCTTTCGCGTGACCGCGTGGCCGTCGTGCCGCCTGTCCCGCAGGCCAGCCTGGTGCCGATCATCCAGCATTGCGACGTATGCGCCGTGCCGTACGCCCCGCCGGGCGGTTTCGGTGACGCCCTGAAGACCTACGAGTACCTGGCGTGCGGCCGGCCGGTCGTGGTCAACCTGGACGACGTCGCCCCTTCCCTGGAACGCTTCATCGCGCGGGCGCGGACCGCGAAGGAGTTCGCTGCGCGGTGCGCCGAGCTTGCGATACGGGGCGGCCTCGATCTCGACGAGGTGCACTCGGCGCTCGTCGGGTTCACGTGGGAGCGGCGCGCGGCCAGAGCGCTGGCGTTGCTCGACGAGGTTCGGAACGAACGCGGGTGCGCGGCCGGAGGCGGCTGAGCCGGACCCGCTTCAGGTCGCTACCGGAGCGAGCAGCGCGCTACGAATTCGCCGTGCGACCTCCGCCCGCGATCCGAGCGGCGAGACCCGGTGAACGTGCGCATACGGCGCGAACTCGGCGCCGAGGTCCCGGATCGCTGCGAACGACCGGGCGCCGTCGAGCCGGAACGAGGGGTACTGGTCCTCCGAGTGCGCCGCGACGACGAAGTGGGAGACCGGGACATCGCCGGGCTCGTGCGGCGCGAGGCGTCCGCGCGGCAGCGCGACGTTGAGCTTGAACGCGAGGTCGGCGACCCGGCAGAGCGCGCGATCCAGGAGGCGCGTGCGACGGTGGTGCAACGGCGCCGGGGTGGAGAACACGCTGCGGTCGATCAGGAGCAGGCGGCGAAGGAGAAGACTGATGCGAAACCCGCGCCGCGCGAACGCCAGCGTTCCGGTCTCCACGAGCCTGAGCCGCCCCCGTCCGACGCCGAGGAGGACGAGGCCGTCGTCGAGACACCGTCCCTCGCCCCGGCGCTCGAGCTCGAACAGGAGTCGGGACTTCCCCAAGCCCGGAGGTCCCGCGAGGACGACCGCCTCGCCGCCGAGGAGGAGCGCGCAGCCGTGCACGATCCAGATCGGATCCAGCCCGAAGACGTCGGCAACGCCGCGCGCCTGGGCCTCGAGCGCCGGGGTCATCCGCCGCCGGCCCCACGCTTCCAGGTGGAACGTCACGGCGCCGGGAGGAAACGCCCGCTCCTTGCGGCGCTCCCACGTCCGTCGGCACCACCTGAGAAGGGGCGCAGCCCCCGTCTCCTCAAGGACGGTTTCGGGGCCGAGAGTTCGTCTTGCAGCCACGGCCCGGCGACTCTACCACCGCCACCGCACGGCGCCGTCGGACCGGGGCGTGCACGGGCGCCTCCGGCGCGCTACCATGCGCGGTGGCGGGGTGGCCGCGCCCGGTCGCACGTCGTCGGCCGCCCGGTCGCCTTGCAGCTCCGTGCCGTGAGATCCGATCGAAGGAGGTTCTCCCAGTGTTGACACGCGAGCAGTTCACCGAGAAGTTCGTCGAGGTCATCGCGCAC
>JAJXZZ010000425.1 GCA_021779795.1 Acidobacteriota bacterium
CCGGGGCGGCGGCGGCCGCCAACCCGGCGCCGGCCGTCGCCGTCGTCCGCGGCGTCGGCCTGCCCGACGCCGCGCGGCCGACGTTCGCGGTGATCGTCGACATCCCCAAGAACGGCAGCCTGGACGACCACCTGCGCGACGAGACCAGCGTGAAGGTCGGGGCGGTCAGCATCTTCCTGTCGCCGGGGCTGAGGGCCGGCCTCGGCCGGCCGAAGCGGGCCGTCGAGGGGCTGGTGACCAACCGCGACGAGGCCGCGCCGGGCCGCAAGCGGCGCATCTCGTGGGTGGCCATCCTCCGCGGCACCGAGTGGGGCCACGGCCAGCCGGTCCAGACGACGGCCAACATCGAGGTCAACATCGGCGACATCTACGGCAAGCTCTCGTCGGCGCCGGTGGGCCCGTACAACATCGGGGCGCTGCTGCTCGGGATCCTGCTGCTGGTCGCCGTGCTGTTCCTGCTGATCGAGGCGGCCGCCCTCGTCATGGGGCTCACGCTCGCCCGGTCGATCACCGGGTCGGTGCACGAGCTGTTCGTCGGCACCGAGCGGGTGCGCACCGGCGACTTCAGCCACCCGATCCGCGTGACCACGCGCGATCAGCTCGGCGAGCTGGCCGACTCGTTCAACGGGATGACCAGCAGCATCGAGGACCTCCTCCGTCAGGCCGACGAGAAGAAGCGGCTGGAGGAGGAGCTGCGGATCGCCCGGTCGATCCAGATGTCGCTGCTGCCGCGCGGTCAGCTGGCGGTCCCGGGCGTGCTCATCACGGCGCTCTGCGTCCCGGCGCGCGAAGTGGGCGGCGACTACTACGACTTCTTCCCGCTCGGCCCCGACCGGTTCGGCGTCCTGATTGCCGACGTGTCGGGCAAGGGGACCTCGGCGGCGCTCTACATGGCGGAGCTGAAGGGGCTGATGCTGTCGCTGAGCCGCACCTGCCCGTCGCCGCGCGAGCTGCTCATCGCCGCCAACGAGATCATCTCGCGCAACCTCGACAGCCGCAGCTTCATCACCATGACCTACGCGGTCATCGACCTGGCGGCCCGGACCATGCGCTACGCGCGCGCCGGCCACACGCCGATGCTTTGCCGCCGGGAGACCGAGGCCGGCGAGGCGTCGGTCGAGGTCCTGGTGCCCGACGGCCTGGTGCTCGGCCTGCGGATCGACAATGGGGAGACGTTCGAGCGGCTGCTCGTCGAGGCCGAGCTGCCGCTGCAGCGGGGCGACCTGCTGCTGCTGTTCACCGACGGGATCACCGAGGCGATGAACGCCGACTCGGACCTGTTCGGCGAGGAGCGGCTGGTCAGGCTCGTGCGGGAGCACGGCCACCTGCCGCCCGAGGAGCTGCGCGAGCGGGTGCTGCGGGAGATCGACGCGTTCGTCGCCGGCGCGCCGCAGCACGACGACATGACCATGATCCTGCTCGAACTCGAGGACTTCGTGCCGGGAGCCGTCGAGGCGGGGTTCCACGATGAGCGATCCTGACCGTCGGCAGGGCGAGCCGCCGGCGCTGGCCGTCGTCTTTCGCACCCACTCGGACATCGAAGCGGTGATCGTGCGCGGCCTGCTCGAATCGCACGGCATCTACGCCGCCGCCTCGTCCGACCTGACGCACGCGGTCTTTCCGATCAGCATCGACGGCCTGGGCGAGGTCCGCATCGCCGTCCCCGCCTCGCAGGCGGAGGAGGCCCGGGCCATCATCCGCGACCAGCGGGTGCCGGCCCCGGCGGGCGACGTCGTGTCGATCACGGGGGACACGAGGGACCTGTCGGCCCTCGAGGCGCGCCTCGAGTACACCTTCCGGGAGCCGGCGATCCTCGACCGGGCGCTCACGCACCGGTCCCGGGCGCACGAGGACGCGACCGGGAGCACGATCGACAACGAGTCGCTCGAGTTCCTCGGCGACGCGGTCCTCGGCTTCGTCATGGCGGACCTGCTGTTCCGCGACTTCCCGCAGTTCGACGAGGGGCAGAAGTCGAAGATCAAGGCGTCGCTCGTGTCCACGGCCACGCTGGCCCGCCTCGCGCGGCGGCTGGGCATCGGCGAGTTCCTCGCGCTCGGCCGCGGCGAGGAGAAGACGGGCGGGCGCACCAAGCAGGCGCTGCTGGCCGACAGCTGCGAGGCGGTGATCGCCGCGATCTATCTCGACGGCGGCATCGAGGAGGCGCGGACGTTCGTGACGCGCGAGCTGGCCGCCGACCTCGAGGACGTGCGGAGCCCCGACTTCTGGGGCCGGGACTACAAGTCGGCGCTGCAGGAGCTGGCGCAGTCCCGCGACCTGCCGCTGCCCGACTACGTGGTCGCGGCCGAGAGCGGCCCCGACCACCGGAAGATCTTCCACGTGGAAGTGCGCGTCGCCGGCGAGGCGCTGGGCGCGGCGCGCGCGTCCAGCAAGAAGGCGGCCGAGCAGGAGGCCGCGCACAAGGCGATCGACGCCCTGTCGGGACGCTAGGCGGTCTCGCCGGCCGCCGCGGCGGTGCAGGCCCCGGCGTAGCGCTGGACCTCGCGGCCGATGGCTTCCGGCGTCGGCGGCGCCGGCCGGCAGTGGAGCCGGGTCCACATCCGCATCAGCGGGTCGTGGAAGCGGTAGCGCTTCCGCTGCGCCGACACCAGGTCCACGTCCTCCAGCCAGGACAGGTAGTCCTTCGTCGATCCGGGCGTGCGGCCGAGCCGCAGGGCGATCTCGGTCAGCGTCAGCGGCTCTTCCTCCGACAGGATCTCCAGGATGGCCTTGAGCGCGCCGTAGCCCCGCGCGCGGTGCAGGCGCAGCTCGTACGAGAACGCGCACATCCGGCACAGGCGCGAGTCCGGCTCCATCTGCGCGGCCAGCGCCGCGACCGGGTCGGCTCCGCCGTCGACGCTCGCGCGGGCGGTCATCGCGTCGACGATCGCCCGGGCGTAGGCCGGCCGCCCGACCGACAGGCTGGCCACCAGGCCGGCCGCGGGCTCCTGGCCCGCCGCCGGCCCGCCG
>JAJXZZ010000426.1 GCA_021779795.1 Acidobacteriota bacterium
GTCGCGCAGCGTGTAGTTCAGGTAGTCGTCGAAGGTCCCGTCCCACGGCCGCTGGATGAGCCGCTTGCTCGGGGTGTAGTAGCGCGCGGTCGTGAGCGCCAGGCCGGCCCCTTCGCTGATGCGGTAGACCGACTGCACGAGCGCCTTGCCGAACGTCGTCTCACCGACGATGAGGGCGCGGTCGTGGTCCTGGAGGGCGCCGCTGACGATCTCGGACGCGCTGGCGCTGCTCCGGTTGACGAGGACGATCAGCGGGACGTCGGTGTAGGCGCTGCGCTCGGTGGCGAAGTAGTCCTGATCGGAATTCGGCACCCGGCCGCGCGTGTACACGATCAGCGATCCCTGGGGCAGGAAGCGGTTGGCCACGCCGATGGCCTGATCGAGCGGCCCGCCCGGGTTGTTCCGGAGGTCGAGCAGCAGGCGCTTCATCCCCTTGGCGCGCAGTTCGTCGAGCGCGGCGCCGAGGTCCTGGTTCGTGTTCTCGGCGAAGTCCTGCACGCGGACGTAGCCGGTCTGCGGGTCGGCCATGAACGACGCGGTAATCGACGGGATCGTGATCTCGTCGCGCGGCACCTCGATGTCGATCGTGTGGTCGTAGCCGGGGCGCTTGAGCGAGACCTGCACGAGCGTGCCCTTCGGGCCCCTGAGCATCTTGACGGCGCGGTCGGACAGGGCGGCGCCCGTCAGCGGCTTGCCCTGGTCGTCCTTCCAGGACCGCGTGTCCTGGCCGGCGATGCGGGTGATGATGTCGCCGCGGCGGATCCCCTTCTTGTAGGCCGGCGTCCCCTCGAACAGCGAGACGACGTTGATGTCCATGTCCACGACCTGGATCGTGATGCCCAGGCCGTAGTAGTGCCCCTCCTGCCGCTCCCGCATCTGCGCGTAGTACTTCGGGTCCATGAAGCTCGAGTGCGGGTCGAGCGTCTGGAGCATGCCGCCGATGGCGCCGTAGACCAGGCGCGCCGAGTCCACCTTGTCGATGTAGTTGGACTCGACGGCGGCCAGTGCCGTGGTGAACTCCCGGTAGTCGGGCGCGCGGCCGGCGGTGGCCATCGTGCCCCGGCCCAGCAGGCCTCCGATCAGGGCGCATACGACCACCACGAACACGGCGGCTGACACGGCTCCATACCTGCGCATGAAGTCGATGCTAACAGATAACCCATGGTGCCGCAACGACTTCCGGCGTCGAGCTGGCTTACCAGCCGCTTGACCCTTGCGGCGCCCGACTCCTATAATGCCTTGGAAGATCCAGGACCTCGAACAGGGGTGGACGACAACCGGCGGCCGGCGGGGAGCCGGCCGCGTGAGAGGGCTGCCTGCGCCCCTCGGGGCGTGTTGGCGGGCCCGGGATGGCTACGATGTTTGGCTCGATCGGCATGCAGGAACTGATCGTCATCTTCTTGATCGCGCTGATCATCTTCGGGCCGCGGCGCTTGCCCGATCTCGGCAAGTCGCTCGGCCGGAGCATCGCCGAGTTCAAGCGGGCGTCGAACGAGCTGCGCAACACGCTCGAGGACGAGATCCGCGTGGACGAGCAGCGGCAGGCGCGCACGGCGACCGCCGCCCCGCCGGCCCCGGCCATTCCTCCCGTGGCCGCATCGGTCGTGACTGCCCCGGCCGCGGCCCCAGTTCCGGCCACCGTTCCGGTTCCCGCCGCCGCCCCGGCCCCTGAAGCCCCGGCCGCGACGGCGCAGACCGTGTCGGCGCCGGCGTCGGACACTTCGATCCAGCACGGCTGATGGCGCTCCTGCCGTTTCCCCGCTCTTCCGACGACTCGTCGGGCGACGACTCGGGCTTCTGGGGCAACTCGGAGCCCGAGGGCGGCGGCGCGAAGATGACGTTCCTGGAGCATCTCGACGAGCTCCGGAAGCGCCTCGTCGTCAGCATCGCCGCCGTGGGCGTGGGGTGCGTCATCGCCTTCACGTTCGTCGATCGGATCTACAAGTTCATCATGGACCCCCTCTACCGGCTGCTGCCGAAGGGGAGCACCTTCGTCTTCACCGAGCCGACCGAGGCGTTCGTCCTCTACGTGAAGATGGCGCTGCTGGCGGGGGTCGTGATGGCGATGCCGGTCATCCTGTGGCAGGCCTGGCTGTTCGTGGCGCCGGGGCTGTACGCCAGGGAGAAGAAGCTCGCCCTGCCGTTCGTCATCCTGGCGACGGCGGGGTTCATCGGGGGCGCCGCGTTCACGCACTACCTGCTGTTCCCGTGGATGTGGATCTTCTTCGCCAGCTTCGCCACCGACAAGCTGTCGTTCCTGCCGCGCATCGAGCCGGTGTTCGCCCTCTACGTGAAGATGATCCTCGGCATGGGGCTCGTCTTCCAGATGCCGGCGATCGTCTACTCGCTCGCGCGCATCGGCCTGGTGACGGCGCGGTTCCTCGTCAAGAGCTTCAAGTACGCCATCCTGGTCATCTTCATCGTGGCGGCCGTCATCACGCCGAGCGGCGACATGCTGACGCAGACGCTGTTCGCGCTGCCGATGATCGGGCTCTACCTCGTCTCGATCCTCATCGCGTGGATTTTCGGGAAGCCTCGCCGGAAGCAGCCGGCCGAGGACTGATGCCGTGGTGATCAGGCGCTCCTCCGCCCGCGAGGTCTCGGCGCTGCTCCAGGACCTGGAGTCGGGGTCGGCCGCCGCCCGCGACGCCGCCGTCGCGCGGCTGTCGGTGATCGGCACGCGGGCCGTGGAGGGGCTGCTGGGGCTGCTCCGGACGACCGGGTCCGTCCCGGCCCGGGCGGGGGCGCTGGCTGCGCTCGAGGCGATCGGCGATCCGCGCGCCGCCGACCCGGCGCTCGCCTGCCTGGAGGATCCGGACGACGCGGTACGGGAAGCCGCGGCCGCGGTGCTGCGCGGCCTGCTGGAGTCGGAGCGCGGCGCCTCGGTGCTCGATCGCCTGGCGGCCATCGCGGTGGACCCGGCGCTCCCGGACCGCCCCCGCCTCGCGGCGCTCGACTCGCTC
>JAJXZZ010000039.1 GCA_021779795.1 Acidobacteriota bacterium
TTCGTCGGCCGATCCAGCGTGAGCCGGTACACGTCGTTGAACGCCCCCGCCGTCGCCCGGTCCACGGTCTCCTTCATGACCCGGTCTCCGCTGCCCAGCCGGCCCGACACCTGCGCCGACGTCGAGATGCCCTGCTCGGCGGGATCTTCCCAGTGCGACTCCTCGCCCGGCTGGGCCGCCAGCTCGCGCGCATGGGCGACCTTCGCCGTGGCGTCCCGCCACACGGGGCTCGAGGTCGTCCAGAGGGTCATCGTCGAAATCAAGGTGCCCGTGCCGAATGGCGCCACGTAGTCGTTCACCGCCGCCGTCATCAGCAGGCGGACGTCCGCGTAGGAGTGGCCCGGCGACTTGACGAAGGCCTCGATCCGGGGGATGGTCCGGCGCAGCAGGTCGGGGTACTGGTCGCGCCGCACGCCCTTGTCGGTGGCCGCGTTGATCTCGGCCAGCGCCCTGAAGGCGTCGTCGATGAGCGACACGGGCGCGGCGCTCGCAGGCGGCGCTGCCGCCACCGGCTGTGGGATCCCGGCCGACGGCGCAACCGCCGCCGGCTGCGGTTCGCTGGCAACGAACGCGATGGTGGCGACGTCATCCAGGGGCAGCGTCAGTCGTCGCCCGGCAACCTGCAGCACGACCTCTTTCTGGTCGGCCGAGACGAACACTCCCTCGATCCTGTCCCCCTGCTTCGTCGTCACGGCCGCCCGGCGTCCGGGCGCCTGCGCCCAGGCGAGACTTGCCGCGCACACCAGCATCGACACGACAAGCAGACGGCGAAGCAAGCCGCTGCCAGGGATGAGATTCACGCGCCACCTCCAGGAACGACGCCCGCGACGCGGGCCGAACACCCATGCTGCCCCGAGGCCGGAGAACAGTCAACACTCCCGGGCGAGGCCGCCGCGCCGGGCGCGGAATCGGATCACAGCGCGCACGAGAAGAGCTTCAGTTCAGCATCGCCCGGTTCGAGGCGCACCATGCGCTCGAACGCGAAGCCCAGCTTGTCGAGGACGCGGATCGAGGGCTCGTTGCCCGGCGCCGTGATGGCCACCAGCCGCTTCAGGCCGAGCACGCCCGCCGCGTAGGTCTTGACGGCCCGCGCCGATTCCACCGCGTACCCGTTCTTCCAGTGCGCCGGCAGGAACGCGAAGCCGATGTCCACGTCGTCGAGCCCCGCGCGCCTGACGAGGCCGCAGATGCCCGCGGTCTCTCCGCTGTCCCGCACGACGACCGCGTACAGGCCGAAGCCGTACCGCGCATAACTCGCCACGGGGCCGTTCCGGATGTACGTGACGGCCTGCCTCACCGTGCGGGCGCCACGGTCGCCGATGTTGCGGATGAACGACGGCTGGTTGAGCAGGTCGAGCATGAACGGCGCGTCCCTGGCGGTGAGGCGCCTCAAGACCAGTCGCTCGGTTTCGATGACAGGCTTCACGAGGCCCTCCGGCGATCCCCCCCAAACAGGTTCCAGTATGGCCGATCGCGGGCCGCCCGTCATACCCCGGCCGCCAGCCCCGGCTGGGCCCCGGTCGCGCGGCCGGCTCGCCATTCACCGAACCCGCACGACTCGAGAGGAGGCTGGCATGGCGGCCATGACGGACGTGGCGCAGGCGTTCTTCGTCGCGTGCGAGAGCGGCCGGGGATGGGACGCGTGCAAGCCGTTCTGCGCCCCGAATGCCACGTTCTCGGCCCAGGCCGAGCCCCTGCTCGACGTGAAGACGCTGGCTGCCGACCAGACGCGGCAAAACGTCGCGGCGTACGCGGTGTTCTATCGCGGCGCCGGTTGCAGGCCCGCCGCCGGCGCCTTCTTCACGAACGCGTGGCGTTCGCGAAGAAGGCGGGCTAGAATCGGCTCCGCGGAGGTGACCATGACTGGACGCGCGCCGTCGGTCGTTGCCCAGCCCCCCGAGTGGATCGCGGCGGAGATGCCGCCCGGGTATCAGACGCGCCTGCTCGAGATCCAGCGCCTGTCGGACGACCTGCACTCCATGGACCGCATCGGAAACGTGCTCTGGGGCAGCGGCGACGCCCTGCGCAGCGCGGTGGGGGCCGTCTTCGGCGCGATCAAGTGCGAGGTCGAGACCCCGGCCGCCGGGCCGATCGCGGTCAAACTGGGCGACGCTCGCCGCCTGCTCGTCATCGTCTCCGACGCCGTCTCCCCACTCCGGAAGTCGGACGACGAACTGGCCCTGGCGTTTCATGCCCTCCAGTTCGCGGGGCCGGGCGACCGGGTCGTGGTCGTCGCCGGGCACGACCGCGAGACGCCGCCGGCCGATCGCGCCGACGCCATCCTCCCGGACGCGCTCGCCGTGCTCCAGCGCATGGGCGTCGCCCTCCTCACGACCGCCACGCTCTTCAGGCTCTGGCGGCTGTCGCTGGAGGACGCGCAGAAGGGGCGGCAGGCGCTCGAACGACTCCACGCGCAGGACGGCGGCCTGTTCGCCCTGCCCCCGCGCTGACGCGCCCGGGGCCCGATCCGCGTCGTGGCGCCCGGGCGGCCGATCGTGGCCGTCGAGGGGCTGCGGTCCCCGACCGCAGTGGTATCGTTGAGAGAGGAGGTTTCCCGACGATGACCAAAGTGCACGGCTACGCCGCCCACGGCGCCGCTTCGCCGCTCGGCCCCTTCGCGTTCGAACGCCGCGACCCGGGCCCGCGCGACGTCGAAATCGACATCCAGTTCTGCGGGGTCTGCCACTCGGACCTGCACACGGTCCGCAACGAGTGGGCGAACAGCGTCTATCCCGTCGTGCCCGGCCACGAGATCGTCGGCCGCGTGAGCCGCATCGGCAGCGCCGTCACGGGGTTCAAGGCAGGCGGCATCGCCGCCGTCGGCTGCATGGTGGACTCGTGCCGGACGTGCCCGGAGTGCGAGGCCGGCCTGGAGCAGTACTGCCAGCACGGCGCCATCCTGACCTACAACAGCCCGGACAAGCACCTCGGCGGGATGACGTTCGGCGGGTACTCGAACCGCGTCGTCGTGGACGAGGCGTTCGTGCTGCGGGTGTCCGACAAGCTGAACCTCGCCGCGGCCGCGCCGCTGCTCTGCGCGGGCATCACCACGTACTCCCCGCTCCGGCACTGGGGCGTCGGCAAGGACTCGAAGGTCGGCATCGTGGGCCTCGGCGGCCTCGGCCACATGGGACTCAAGTTCGCCCACGCCTTCGGCGCCCACACGGTGCTCTTCACGACGTCGCCGGGCAAGACGGCCGACGCCCGCCGCCTGGGGGCCGACGCGGTGGTCATGTCGAGGAACCCCGACGAGATGAAGCGGCACGCGGGCAGCTTCGACTTCATCCTCGACACCGTCGCCGCGCCTCACGATCTCGACGCGCTGACGTCACTCCTGAAGCGCGACGGCACGCTGTGCCTGGTGGGCGCCCCGGCGACGCCGCACCCGTCGCCGATGGTGTTCAACCTGATCTTCAAGCGCCGCCGCATCGCCGGCTCGCTCATCGGCGGCATCGCCGAAACGCAGGAGATGCTGGACTTTTGCGCCGATCGCGGGATCACGTGCGACGTCGAGATGATCCCGATCCAGCAGATCAACACCGCCTACGAGCGGATGCTGCGGAGCGACGTGAAGTACCGGTTCGTCATCGACATGGCGTCGCTGCCGCGGGCATAGGCCGGGCACCGTGCCATCCGAGACCGCTGCCAGAGAGGCATAACCCGGCCCAAGCTCGGCCGGCTGGCAGATTTGGGTCGCCCATGGCGGCGCGCCTTCACTTGGCCAAACACACGAAGGGCCACCGCGATGGTGGCCCTCGATAACTCCCCAGCCGGTCGCCGACTACGTGCGGCGCTTGCGCACGGCCCTCACGACCCCGACGAGTCCACTGCCAAGCAAGAGGAGAGACGTCGGCTCTGGGACCGGTGCCGGTTCTGGAGCGCCAACCGTGAACGCATACCAGTTCTCGTAAGTGTCCGTGAACGTGATCTGACTGAACACGCCCGAGAACTGGACTACCCCGTTGCCTTCGCGCCCGCACACCTGCGACCCGTTGACGACAACCGACCCGCCGCCATATTGCGAGTTCGGGCCGCCAGCCTGCAGCGTTGGCGTCAGGTCGCCGAAATTGAAGCAGGCTTGAAGCCCCGGCTGGCCAAGGCTCCAAATCGCGAAGACGGGGTCGGTCACCGGAGACGAGAAGGTGATCGTATTGGGGCCCGTATATGATCCGTTCAGCCCCAGGTAGTCACCGACGACGCTCGGAGAGGTGGTGACAGTTCCTCCAATAAACGAACTGTTCGGTGACCACATGCTGCTCGACCCGTTGATCACATACCCGATCACTTGCCCGGTGTAGCTCACGGTCACGCCGCCCAGCGAGCCGCTGGCGGAGCCGGGAGCGCCCGTGCTGGCCGCCGTCCAGTTTGTCCAGGTCGTTATCGTTCCCGCGGACGCCGGACCCGCGGCGATTGCCAGCGAGACTGCGACCACAGCAATCAACCACTTCTTCCTGTCCATTGTCATACCCAGCTCCTTTGCCCGGCGCGATGCCCACAGGCCTCGCGACGCCCGCGGCGTGCCCCTGTTCCTCTGGTCCGCACTCACGGCCAGTAAACGGCTGCCACACTGTTCCGGTGGCGCAGCCAGCAAAAACAGAGCCACCCCAGTGGCGTTTAGCTGGGCCAAAATTTCACCGGCGCGTCGTAACAGTCAGACTCTCAGGTGACATTACTTCGAGAATTCGAAGAATTCTCCTTGCTGGCTGACGAAATACGAAGGTCCATCGAGCGAAAGGCGGCGCCCGCCCAGCTGGTGGCAGACTGGGGCCGCTCATGCCGGCGCGCCTTCACCCGGCCGACGTCGCCATCCTCGCCATCCTGCTCGTCGCGGCCGTCTTCTGTGCTCTACAGGTCGCTCGGCCGGCTGGCCAGGTGGTCATCGACGCGAACGACGGTCCGGGGCGAGCCGGAGGTGGACCACCTCGAGGCCACGCTGGACGGCGCGTTGGAAACAGCCCAGGCCTGACGCCTACTTCGCCGGCGGTTTCCCGACGGCGGGCGGCGATGTCGGCTGGCTACCGGCCCTGGTCAGCCCGGCTGCCGCCCGCCAGGCCGCCTGCGCCTCCGGCGGCAGGTCTCCCGAGTGCTTGACGAAGGCGATCACCGTCCAGATCTGGTCGTCGGTCAGGATTCCGTCCCACGACGGCATCCCCGTCATCCGAATCCCGTGCTTGGCGACCCACCACAGGTGCGAGTCGGGGTCGCCCGGTATCCGGTTGACGATCTGCGGGACCGGCGGGCTGAACTTCGCCCGCATCACGCTGATGCGGTGCGCGGCGCCCCCGTGGCAGAAGGCGCAGTGACGCTCGTAGAGGCGCGCGCCGTCGGCCAGCGCGGCCGGCACCGGCGGCACGGGGTTCGCCTGGTTCGGCGCGTGCGCCCCGACGTAGGCGTCGGTCGCCATGTTCGCCAGCCGGCGCTCGATCGCGCTCGGCGGGTTGTCGGCGCCGATCGGGAACAGGCCGAAGGTGATGACCAGCAACCCGACGCCCGCGATGATCAGCAGCGTCAGCACGATTCCGCCGAGCACTCCCCGCATAGATGTCTCCTGGAATCGCCGGGTCACGACGGCTGCAACCCCGGATCGCCCGATAGTGTAGCGCGTTGATCGAACGCCAGGAAGATCGGACGGCGGGGAGGGCCCGGGGCGGCGTCGGGCCGCAAGCCGCCAGTCGCCCTTGAAAGGCTTATGGACGCAGGTGGCGGGGGTTCGATAAGATACAATGATCGGTACCCGAAACAAGGTTCGGCACCGTGGCGTTCGAGCGCTTTCGGGCATAGGTCGCCTCATGGACATTCTGGAACCCGGCTACAGTTATCGCGACTCCGACCTGATCAAGGCGGCCGGCATGTACCCGTTCTTCCCCGTGCTCTCCTCCTCGGAGGGCCCGGTCGTGACGGTGGACGGCCGGCAGGTCATCATGCTGGGGTCGAACAACTACCTGGGGCTGACGCACCATCCCGAAGTGCTCAAGGCCGCGCACGACGCGCTCGACAAGTACGGCACCAGCTGCACCGGGTCGCGCTTCCTCAACGGCAACCTGGACCTGCACGAGACGCTCGAGCGCGAGCTGGCCGAGTTCACCGGCAAGCAGGCGGCCCTGGTCTTCTCGTCCGGGTTCCTCGCCAACGTCGGCACGCTGGGGCAGGTGGGCAGCACCGAGGACGCGGTCATCTTCGAGGCCTCCGAGAATCACGCGAGCCTCTACGACGGGGCGCGCATGGCCCGCAGCCGCCGCGTCCGGCTCTTCGACGACGTGGAGGACCTCGGCCGGCAGCTCGCGCGGCGCACCTCCTGGACGAACGCGCTGGTCGTCACCGACGGCGTCTTCTCGATGACCGGGCGCGAGGCCGACCTGCGCCGCATGGTCGCGCTCAAGAAGAAGCACGGCTTCCGGCTCTACGTCGACGACGCCCACGGCATCGGCGTGCTCGGCCCGCAGGGGCGCGGCACGGCCGCCAGCCAGGGCGTGGCCGACGGCGTGGACCTGCTGTTCGGCACCTTCAGCAAGTCGCTGGCCAGCGTCGGCGGCTTCGTCGCCGGCGAGCGGCCGATCATCGAGTACCTGCGCCACAACGTGCGCACGTTCATCTTCTCGGCCGGCCTGCCTCCGGCCTCGGCCGCGGCGGCGCTGGCCGCCCTGCGCGTCATGCAGCGCGAGCAGGGCCTGTTCGACCGGCTCTGGGAGAACGCCTCGTACTTCAAGGCGGCGGTCGAGCGCGTCGGCTACCGGACGATGGGGACGACGACGCCGATCATCCCGCTGTTCATCGGGTCCGAGGCCGTGGCCATGCGGATGTGCTGCGAAGCGATGCGGATGGGCCTGTTCGCGACGCCCGCCGTCTACCCCGCCGTGCCCAAGGGGCACGCCCTGATCCGCACCAGCGTGACGCCGGCCCACACCCGCGAGCATCTCGACGGCGCCGTGGACGTGCTGGCCAAGCTGGCGGCGAAGTACCCCGTCTACATGGGCGACCCGGCCAAGCTGCCCGCCGCGCGCGAGATGGACATCGAGAAGGAGATCCGGCGCTGGCTGGAGTCGCAGGCGCTCCACAAGGGCGACCCGAGCGCCCCGCAGTCGGCCGCCTAGGATGCCTGGGCCGGCGAGCCGCGCGCCTGCCGGCCGGGAACAGATGGTGATGGTGCCCTTCTCGTCCCGCTTGCGCAAGCTCCTCGCCGCGGCCCTGCTCGCCGCGCTGGTCGGCGTGGCGGCCGCTCGCGCCGCCGGCCCGCTGGCTCCCCCGCGCCCCGGCGACGCACCCTACGAGACGTGGATCGACGAACGGGCTCCGGGCCTGTTCGATGCGGCCGCCGCCCCGGCCCGGAGCCTCCACGTCGCCTACCGGGTCGACGCCAGGATCATGCTGCCGCTCGGCTTCACGACGCTCCAGCTCTGGTCGCGCCCCGACGTCGGGTCGGCCACGGCGTCCTATCGCGACCACGACCTGCCGTCGGGCGACATCGTTCGCGGCTACGAGCTCTTCACCTCGTCCAAGCCGGAGCGGGCGCGGGGGCTGAACCGGATGGGGTTTTTCCGCGAGGCCATCCGGCTGGCGCGCGGAGGGCCTGAGTGGACGGCCTACTTCGGGGCGATGACGGCGTCTCCCGAGCGGACTTACGGAGAGGCGACCAAGGCCAACGACTCGGGCGCCGAGCGGGTCTACGACGCGACCGACGGGCTGACGAGCCCCCGCCAGGCCACGTCGGCCGTGTTCCGGATCGAGACGACCGAGCGCGTGGACAGCGCCGACGCGCTCTATGCCCTGGTGCGCCCCGACCTGGGCCGGCTCACGCCGCGCCGAAACGTCCTGACGGGGAGCCCGTCGAAGCCGCTGCCCCCCTCCGCCTTCCTCGGCGCCCTCGAGGAAACGCTGCAGCAGGCGGCCGCGCGGCGCGACGGCTCCCGCCTCCGCCCGGCCGTGCGCGTGCCGTTCGTGCACAACGGCGTCGTGAGGCAGCTCGAGATCTCGGGCCTGACGCCCGACCCGACGCGCGGCGCGCGGTTCGCCGCGGCGCGCTTCGTCCGCTCGGCCGGCCAGGTCTTCGCCATGCAGTACCGGATCGTGACGCCCGGCCACGACGACTTCACCTTCCGCCTGTGGGCCGAGCTGCCGGCCGGCGCGCGCGAGGACCCGCTGGCGCCGCCGATCCCGCCGCTCGCCTGGGAGATCCAGGTGCGCTCGTTCCTGCGCCTCTATTACGAGCGCGTCCGCTGACGCGGGCCGGCGCCCGCGCCTACGCGAGCGCCTTCTGGTACAGCCGGTAGGTCTTGTAGTGCGTGGCGCCGCCCTGCGACAGCGCCAGGTTGACGGCCGTGTTGTCCTCGAGCGTCCACGAGCACTCCGCGACCGAGATCCGGCGCCCCTGGGCGTTGGCCATGAGCCCGCCCATCAGCAGCGGCAGCACGCCCGTGTTGCGGTACTCGCTGATGACGCCGACGATCACGATCCGCCACCGGGTCACGATGAAGCGGCGCAGCAGGATGCGCGGCAGCCCCAGCGGGAACAGCCTGCCGCCGGCCGGCCTGAGCACCTCGTTGATGTCGGGCGCCGCGATGGCGCAGCCGACCGCCCGCCCGCCGACTTCGGCGACCAGGGCGCCCTCGGGATCGATGATCGGCCTGAGGTCCTGGACAATGTGCCAGAACTCCTCGCGGCTCGGCGGCACGAACCCCCAGTTGTCCTTCCAGGCCGAGGCGTAGACCTCGCGAATTCGCTCCGCCTCCTCCTCGAGGTTCCGCATATCCACCGGCCGGACCACGACCTGGTAGCGCTGCTTCAGGCGCTCGACCAGCGGGGTCAGGCGGTCCGTCGGCGCGTCCCTCGGGTCGAGGAGCCACGAGTAGAGGTCCTTGACCTTCGCGTAACCCGCCGCCTCGATGTACTCGGCGTACTCAGGCGGGTTGCACGGCATCATCAGGAACGGGTCGGTGTCGAAGGCGTCGATCTGCAGGCCCGCGCTGTGGTTCAGCGACGGGTTCATCGGCCCCCGGACCGCCGTGCGTCCGCGCCCGGCGGCAAAGCGCTCGACGCGCTCCATCAGGGCCCGCGTCGCCTCGGCGCTGTCGGCCTCGAAGAAGCCGAACATCGCCACGTTGTCGCCGTGCGTCCGGTTGTGCGCGTGGTCGTCGATGGCGGCGATCCGCCCCACCATCCGCCCCCCGTCCCAGGCGGTGAACAGCTCCATGTCCGCCGTCCGGTAGAACGGGTTCTTCTCCCGGTCGATCTGCGCCCGCTCGGTCACCCGCAGCGGCGGCACCCAGTGCGGGTGGCCGCGGTACTTCCGGTAGGGGAACTCGATGAACGAACGGACCGACGCCCGGTCCGCGGCTGGCCGAATCTCAATCATGCCGAAGGGTCTCCGTGGCCCGATGATACCGTACAGCGCCGGCGCGGCCGGCTCCCCCCGGAACGCCGCCCGCGCCGAAGCCGGCGCGGGGCGGGCGCAAGCTGTGAGAAAATGGCTTGCCCCCCGGCGGAACGCCCCCCTCGAGGCGCTCATCATGTTCAGGATCGAAGAGTCGTTCGACGCGCAAGTCCTGGCCGCGCAGAGAGAGCGGCCGGCCGTCGTGTTCACCGAGCCGCTCGACCCGCGGGTGCTCGAGGCGGTCTGCTACCTCACGCGGTTCATCAAGCCGGTGCTCCTCGCCGGCGAGGCCGAGGTGCGGGCGCTCGCCGCGCGCGCGCTGGGCCACCTCGAACCGTCGCGCGTGGAGTACTCCCTGAGCGAGTGCGCCTTCGTGGACATCCCGGCGCGAGGCGACCTAGTCGAGGAGTTCGCCGTCAACTGCCTGACGCACCCCGGCTGCCGAAGCGACGTCAGGACGCTGGACGAAGCGAGGAAGGCGGTCTCGACGCCGGGGCTGTTCGGCGTCTACGCCGTCCACCTGGGCCACGCCGACATGGTCGTCGGCGGCGCCTCCCACGGGCCGAAGCACTTCTTCCGGCCCATGCTGTCGCTGCTGGCCAACCGGCCCGTGGTGTGCGAGGTGGGCATCTTCGTCCTGCCCGACGACTTCCCCGAGGGCCACTACCCCCACAACATCGTCGTCTTCGGCGACGTGGGCGTGAACGCGGTGATGACGCCCGAAGTGCTGGCCGAGGTGGCGGTCGGCACGTGCGCGGCGGCCCGCGATCTCATCCCGATGGACGTGCTGCCCGAGATTCACGGGGCGATCGTCTCGTACTCGCACCGGGGCTCGGACGAAGGCCCGTCGCCCGACATGGTCCGGCAGGCGCTGGCCCTCGTCCCCGGCGTGCTCGCCAAGCGCGTGCAGAGCGGTCCGCGCTACGCGAGCATCCGCATCACGGGCGAGGTGAAGTTCAGCGCCGCCATCTCGCGCCGGTCCGCCGAACTCTACGGCACGAACGGCCTGGCCGGCGGCACCAACGTCATCATCAGCCCGAACCTCGAGACGGGCAACCTGCTCTACCACCTGTACGCGGCGCGGTTCCCGACGGCGAAGAAGTTCCCGGTGCTCTTCGGCGTGGCGTTCCGCGGCGTGGACCTCCCGCTCGACTGCAGCCCCGAGGACGTGCGCCTGGCGGTCAAGGCCACGGTCCTGCGCCTGCAGCTCGACGGGCGCTGGGGGCGCACGCCGCGCGACACGTTCTTCCGCCGCTACCGCGTGCTCGTCCTCAACCCCGGCTCGACGTCCACCAAGGTGGCCGTCTACGAAGGGGACCAGGAGGCGTTCGCGCGCGAGGTCCAGCACGCGAACGACGAGCTGGCGCCGTTTGCCGGACGCCGCATCACCGAGCAGTACCAGTTCCGCCGCCAGGCGGTGCTCGCCACGCTGGGCGAGTTCGGCCTCCAGCCGAGCGACCTCGACGCGGTGTGCGGCCGCGGCGGCCTGCTCCGCCCGCTCTCGCACGGCACCTACCGCGTCTCGCCCGCCATCCTCGACGACCTGCGCGCGGGCGTTGGCGGCGACCATGCCTCCAACCTCGGCGCCCTCATCGCGCACGAACTCGCCGCGCCGGCCGGCATCCCCGCGTTCATCGTGGACCCGGTGGTCGTGGACGAGGCGCCGTCGCGGGTGAAGATCACCGGCTTCACGGAGATCCGGCGCCGCGTGATCAGCCACGCCCTCAACCAGGTCGCCTCCGCGCGCCGCTACGCCCAGGAACGCGAGACGTTCTACGAGAACGTGAACGCCATCGTCTGCCACCTGGGCGGCGGCATCTCCGTCGGCGCACACTGCCGCGGCCGGTACGTGGACGCCAACAACGGCCTCGACGGCGAGGGGCCGTTCACGCCCGAGCGGTCGGGCAGCCTCCCGGTGGGCCAGCTGACCGACCTGTGCTTCTCGGGGCGCTACACGCACGCCGAGGTGAGGAAGAAGATCAAGGGCGCCGGGGGCCTCACCGACCTGCTCGGCACCGCCGACCTGCGCGAGGTCGAGCGCCGCATCGCGGAAGGCGACGCCTGGGCCGCCGAGGTGTTCGACGCGCTCGCCTACCAGGTCGCCAAGTCGATTACCGCGCTGTGGCCGGCGTTCGAGGGGCAGCCGGTGGACCGCGTCATCCTGACGGGCGGGATGGCCCGGTCGGCCTCCCTGGTCGCGCGCGTCGAGCACTACCTCGCCGGCGCGCCCTGCGGCGTCACGGTCTACCCCGGCGAGAACGAGATGGCGGCGCTCGCCAAGGGCGCGCTGCGCGTGCTCTACGGCAAGGAGCCCGCCCGCGAATACGTCGTCGAGGAGACGGCGCCCAGATGATCCCCGTCACGAGGACGATCGCCATCGACGAGCGGGATCTCGACGAGCGGTTCGTGCGGGCGTCGGGGCCCGGCGGCCAGCACGTCAACAAGGTGTCCACCGCCGTCGAGCTGCGCTTCGACATCCGCCGGTCGGCGCTGCCCGACGACGTGAAGCAGCGCCTCGCGGCCCTCGGCGGATCGCGGGTGACCGACGACGGCGTGCTGGTGATCGACAGCCGGGAACACCGGACGCAGGGCCAGAACCGCGACGCCGCCCGCGCCCGCCTCGTCGAACTCGTGCGCGCCGCGAGCAAGAAGCCCCGGCGGCGCGTGCCGACGGCGCCCACGGCCGGCGCCCGCGAGCGGCGGATCGCCGACAAGAAGCGCCGCGGCGGCGTGAAGGCGCGCCGCGGCCGGCGCGGCGACGACGACCCGGCCGCATGATGACGCCGCGCGAACTGGTCCGCCGCGCGCTCGACCATGCCTCGCCGCCGCGAGTGCCCCGACAGGCCTGGATCACGCCCTGGGCGGAACGGCACCATCCGGCCGACGTCGCGCGATTGCGCGCGGAGTTCCCCGACGACATCGCGACGGCGCCCGCCAGCTACCGCACTCCCCTCCCCATCGTCGGCCATCCCTACCGAAAGGGCCTCTACGTGGACGCGTGGGGCTGCCGATTCGACAACCCGTACGACGGGCTGCTCGGCCGCGCCCTGGAGCCGCCCATCCGGCGATGGAGCGACCTCGAGTCGTTCCATCCCC
>JAJXZZ010000427.1 GCA_021779795.1 Acidobacteriota bacterium
GAGCCGTTCCCTGCAATCCGGATTGAACACGCGCGCCGTCGACGCCGGATACTCCGCCAGCCACGCCACCGGGCGCAGCGGTCGCGGCGTGAGGTTCCCCTCGCAGTTCGGGCAGGTGTAGTCGAGTTCGCGGGCGCAATCACCGCACCAGGTGCACTCGATGGTGCAGATGAACACCTCGGGGTCGTCGAGCGCCAGGTCGCGGTCGCAGCACTCGCAGTTCGGGCGCAGTTCGAGCATGCCGGAAGGCTAGCAACGCCGCGGAGCCCCGGTCCCCTGGTCGCTGGCTGCAGCTCTCAAGAACGTTGTGAATGCGGCCGGTGGGGGCGGGTGACCTTGTGGTTCACTCCGGCGCCGAGGGCGTCGCGGAACGCCGCCGCGGTCTCGGTGCGTTCGTCGTCGAGGATCCCCGAATACGCCGGCCGGGGGTGGTCGCCGGCCGGGCAGCCATCCGGGTGCTCCGGCATCACGACGAGATCGGCCCGCGCTTCGAGGACGTGACCTGGATCATCCGCCTCGCCTGAAGGGCAGGTCAGAACCTGTCCCACGCGTCAACGTGATACGCCTCCGACTTCATGCGTCACTTACCCTGGGGTCGTGCGTGTTGGCCTGATCGCCATGCTTGTCGCCCTGCTGACGCCCGTCACCGTGGCGCTCGTTCCGACGTCGGACGCCTCCCCCGACTTCCCGAGCTGGGGCGAGGTTCAGGCGGCACGGTCCGATGCCGCGGCCTCGCAGGCCGAATACCGGAAGGTGTCGGCGGCGCTCTCCGATCTGCAGAATCGCGTCGATGCCGCCGCGGCCGAGCAGCTCAAAGCCCAGGCCTCCTACACCGTCGCTGCCGACGCGCTCGAGCAGGCCGCGACAACGGCGCGCACGACCGCGCACGCCGCCGCGGTCGCGCACGCCCAGGCGGTGGCCGCCGGGCAGCGCTATGGCGCGTTCGCCGCGCAGCTCTACCGCTTCGGCTCAGGCGACCTCAGCGCCCAACTGCTCACCGCCACGGGTTCGGATGCCGGCACGCTGCTCGACCGACTGGGGTTCATGACGCAGATCACCGTCATCAGCTCGCGGCTCGACCAGTCGGCCACCGTCGCGGCGAACCTCGCACAGGCCCTCACCGCCCAGGCGACGAGCGCCGAGCAGGCCCGCGCGGCGGCAGCCCGTACCGCGCAGGCGCGCCTGAACGACGCCGAACAGGCCACCATCGCCGCGCAATCCGCCCTCGCGGTACAGCGGCAGCACGTCGACGAGCTCTACGCGCAGGCCGCCGCTCTGCAGAACACCGCCGTGACCGCGCAGAAGCAGTACTACGCCGGCGTCGCATACCGTGAGGAGCTGGCCCGTCGCAAAGCGGCAGCCGAGGCCGCGGCCCGCGCCGCGGCCTCGGGCGGCAGCAGCAATGCCGCCAGCGGTGGCGGCAGCCAGCTCGCCCTCGTCGCTGTCGGCCTCAGCCCCGATCCGGCCGCCGCCCAATCGTATGCGAGCGGCCGGATGGGCGCCTACGGCTGGAACGGAGCCCAGTTCCAATGCCTGGTGACGCTCTGGAGCATTGAATCGGGATGGCGGGTCAACGCCTACAACACCTCCAGCGGGGCATATGGCATCCCGCAGGCGCTCCCGGCGGGCAAGCTGGCCGCCGCCGGCGCGGACTGGATGACGAACGCCCGCACGCAGGTCGACTGGGGGCTCGGCTACATCGCCAGCAGGTACGGCTCGCCGTGCAACGCGCTCCAATTCGAGACCTCCCATTCGCCGTACTGGTACTGACGCCCTCGGCGGCGGCTGAGCCGACGTGAAGGCGGGCAGCGCACCCGAGCGCTGCGTCAACGCCCAGTGCGAGGCTTCGCGGTTCCGCGGGGGATCCCGCCTGGTATCGCGGCTCCTCGAGCGCGAGACCGGTGCGCCGGTTCTCAAGTACCTGGGTACGGGAACCTCGTCGCCGCCACTGCCCGCAACGCCCGGACCATCGCCCAGATCGTCGCCCTGGAGGAGTCGCTCGCCCGGGGCGGCGAGCCGGGCTAGGCTCGCGCCGTGGCAATGCCGAGGCGGAGGGATGTCGACGACTTCATGGCCCAGCTGAGCGCCATCCGGCGTCCGCACCTCGCCGAGCTGCGCGCCCTCAGCCTCGCGGCTGCGCCCGACGCGGTCGAAGAGCTCAAGTGGAACCAGCCCTGCTACGTCCTGGACGGCAACCGGTTGTGGCTGCTCCAGGCGTTCAAGGAGCACTGCTCGCTGCGCTTCCCGATTCGCTTCTTCACCCGGTACCGCGACGAGGTCGTCGCGGCCGGCTATCAGGGCATCGAGGGTGCCATCAAGGTCCGCTACGACCAGCCGGTGCCCGCCGAGCTCGTCGCCCGCCTCATGGCCGCGCGCGTCGCCGAGCACCTCGCCACCGGCGCGAAGTGGGACGACGACTGACGTGAGCGGCGGCGCGAACGAACCGATCTGGCTGACGAGCGTCATCGAGGATTTCGAGGCGGTCGAACCGCTGGTGCGCGCCGATGCACCGGATGCCGTGCACAAGGCCCGCGCCCTCACCCGGCGCCTGCGGGCGCTGTTCGCGGTCGTGCCCGGACGCCGCGCCGAGCGCGCGGCCGAGGCGTTGCGCGGCTACGGCCGGCTGCTCGGGAAGGCCCGCGACCTCGAGGTGTACGCCGACCGTGCGGACGAGTTCATCGCGGGGGCCGGGGCGGAGGAATCCGCCGCGGAGGAGGCGCGCGAACGGCTCGTCGGGCGCACCCGCGAGCGCCGCGTGCGGGCGTTCCGCCGCATCGTCGAGTTCCTCGACGGCGACGGCTACCGCGAGCTCATCCGCCTGGTCGGGCGGGCGGCCGAGGATGCCGAAGGCATCGATCCGCTCGTCCTGCTCCACGAGGCCCGCAAGGCCGCTCGCGCGGTGCGCTACCTCGGCGAGGCCTACGGCGACGCCGAGATCGGCGCCGCCGGCGA
>JAJXZZ010000428.1 GCA_021779795.1 Acidobacteriota bacterium
GACCTCGACAAGACCGTCGCGGCGCTGCGCGGGCTCGGCTTCTACACGGGCCTCTGGACCGAGAACGGGCTGGAGCGGATCGCGCACGAGGTGTCGGTGAGCGGCACGCGCGTGATGAAGCTCGACGTCGCCTGGGTGGGCCCCGGCTACCAGTTCGCGCTGAACGCGATGCGCGACGCCTACCAGGGGATCGAGCGGAACTCCGACGCGCGCGGCTTCGTCTGGACGACCTGCGCGTGGGCGGGCGGGCAGCGCTACGCCACCATCTGGTCGGGCGACCAGTCGGGCAACTGGGAGTACATCCGGTTCCACATCCCGTCCGTGATCGGCGCGGGCCTGTCGGGGTTCAACGCGGCCACCGGGGACGTGGACGGCATCTTCGGCGGCAGCGCGCTCACGCAGGTGCGCGACATCGAGTGGAAGGCGTTCACGCCGGCCTGGATGATCATCAGCGGCTGGTCGAAGCAGACCAACCTGAAGAAGCAGCCCTGGATCTTCGGCGAGCCCTACACGTCGGTCAACCGCCGGTTCATGCTGCTCAAGATGCGGCTGACGCCCTACCTCTACACCTGCTCGCGCGAGGCGTACGACACCGGCGTGCCGACGGTGCGGGCCATGGTGCTCGAGTTCCCCGACGACCCGGTCACCTGGTCGAAGCGGACGCAGTACCAGTTCATGAGCGGGCCGTCGCTGCTCGTGGCGCCGGTCTACGCGGACTCGCCGGTCCGCGACGGCATCTACCTGCCGGCCGGCAAGTGGATCGACTACTGGGACGGGCGCGAGTACAACGGCCCGACGACGGTGAACGGCTACAAGACGCCGCTCGACCGGATCCCGGTGTTCGTCCGCGCGGGCGCCATCATCCCGATGTACCCGCCGATGCTCTACGACGGCGAGAAGCCGAAGGACCCGGTGACGCTCGACGTCTACCCGTTCGGGCGGTCGAGCTTCTCGCTCTACGAGGACGACGGCGCGACGCAAGCCTACCGGAAGGGGGCGTTCGCGCGGACCCTCGTCGAGGTGGACGCGCCGACATCGCTCGACGAGCCGGGGGCGCAGGTGACCGTGACGGTGGGCGCAGCCAAGGGCCGCTACCAGGGGATGCCGGCGAGCCGGTCATACGTGATGGACCTGCACCTGCCCGGCGGGCCCTCCGCCGTGACCGTCGGCGGCCGAACCCTCCCGACGTTCCCGGCGCCGTCCGGCACGCGCGACGAGCGCGCGAAGGCGCGCGCCGCCTTCGACGCCGCTCCCGAGGGGTGGATGTTCGATCCGTCGGACCGGCGCGGCGTGCTCCAGGTGCGCGTCACGCCGCAGCCGCCCGGCGCGGGGTTCGTCGTGAAGGTGACGATGTAGCACGACGAGAACGTCGTCGCACACGGGAGGCAGAGGCTCGCGACGTGCGGCGCGCGACTTGCGGCGGCGTCACGTCGTGCCATGCCGCGGGTCGCCGGTCGCGAGCCGCGGGCCGGTCACATCCAGGGAGCGGTCAATCCCAGCGCGACGAGCTTCTCTTCCAACTCCGCCCGCTCGAGGTTCGACTTGAGCGCTCCCTGCCCGGTACGCGGCAGCCAGCCTTCCTCCTCGGCCAGGCGCGTCGCCGCGGCCGCGTCGCCCGCGGCAACGGCCGCGATGACGGCCGCCTCGGCGCGCGAGAGCCGCGTGGCCCGGCGGCGGTAGTCGAGGAAGGCCTCCCACGCGAGCGGCACCCACTTCGCCACGATCTGCTCGCCGATGGCCGTGGCGTAGGCGCGGATCTCCTGCTGCGCGTGAGCCTCCATCCGCAGTTCGAGGAAGTGCAGCAGGTTGTGCAGGTCGATCTTCCAGTAAGCCTCGGTGTAGGTGGCGAGCGGCAGGTCCTTGCGCGCCTGCTCGCGGGCCACGCCCGAGGCGAGCCGCCCCTCGTAGACCGCGCGGGCCCGCTCCTGCAGCTCGCGCTCCTCGGCCGACAGCCGGGCGCCCACCTCGTCGGGCAGCCGGCCGGCGCTCCCCTGCCGGTTGACGGCCGACTGCGTGCGCCAGGCGCCGGGCGCGGTGCGCCGGGCCGCGTCGATCGCCTCGGAGTAGCGGGTCGAGTACTCGTTCACGCTCGCCGTGCGGTGGCGGATCCACTGGCGCCAGATGTCCATCGGCACGCGGACGTGCAACTTGATCTCGCACATCTCGAACGGCGTCGTGTGGTCGTGGCGCACCAGGTAGCGGATGAGCGCGCGATCCTCGTGCACGCGCTTGGTGCCCTTGCCGTACGACACCCGCGCCGCCTGCACGATCGCCGCGTCGTCGCCCATGTAGTCGATGACCCGCACGAACCCGTCGTCGAGCACCGGGATGGGTTCGCCGAGGAGAGCGTCGAGCGCGGGCACGACGGGACGGACGATGGGTTCGAAGGCACGGTCCATTGCTCTCTCGTTTCCGGCTGACGGCTGACGGGCATCGTGTCAGTGGCTAGTGGGCAGTGGCTAGTGGCTAGTGTGACACGCGTGATCCACTGACCACTAGCCACTAGCCACTCCAGCTTACCTGACCTCGTCCATCGTCCTCAGCACCGGATAGTACTGCGGCTTCTCGCCGAGCAACCCATCCAGGATATTCCATGTCATGAAGCCGTCGTCCGAGCGCGGGTCGAAGAGGATGAACGCCAGGCGCGCGAGCGGCTGATCCATCGGGACGACGATGGAGCCGGCGGGGATCGCCTGCTCGGTCGGCTCCCATTTCCCCGTGAGCCTCCGCAGCTTGTGCGGGGCGGCGCCGCGGTACTCGCGCTCGTCCTGGGTCGAGCTGGCGATGGCGAAGCGCTCGCCCTCGATCGTCGTCTCGCGCGCGGTTTGGGTGAACCTCACGCCGTGCGCCTCGAGGCGGTCGATCACGGCGTTGAACGAGCGCTGCGCGGGGCTCGCCCCGCCGCGGCCGAAGAAGCCCGTGCCGGGCCGCTGGCCACCCTGG
>JAJXZZ010000429.1 GCA_021779795.1 Acidobacteriota bacterium
CGAGCGGCTGGCCGCGCTGCGCGGGCCGTCCGGGGAGGCCGGACTGGCGCGCGCCGCCGCCGCCGCCGCGGAGGGTCAGGCGGCGGCGCTGGTGTTGCGGGCGCCGCGGGACGGAACGGTGTACGGTTTGCCCGCCCGCCTCGGCGAGACGGTGCAGGAGGGACAGCTCGTCGCCAGCGTCGTCGAGCCCGAACGCCCGCGGGTGCGGTTGCGCGTCGACCAACCGGACGTTCCCCGCGTTGCGGCCGGCCAACGCCTGGTGGTGACGTTCGCCGGGTTGCCCGGCCGGCGCTGGACCGGTCAGGTGACCCGCGTGATACCGGTGCTGCGCCGCGCCGACGGCCGCGAGGTCGGCGAGGTGACCGGCGAGATCTCCGATCCCGCGCGCCTGCTCCCGCTCAACGCCTCGGTCGACGCCGTCATCGTCCTCGCCCAGGCTTCGAACGTGCTGAGTGTGCCGCGCGCTGCCCTCTATCGTGAAGGCGACCGCCGCTTCGTCTACCTGCTCCGCCGCAGCCACGTGCACCGCCGTGAGGTGACGGTCGGCCTCGTGGGCCTGAACGACGTCGAGATCACCGGCGGCCTCACCGCCGGGGAGCGGGTCGCGATCGCCGGCGAGACGCCGCTGGTGGAAGGCCTCCGTGTCGCCACGACCGATTGACTGGACGTACCACGCCGACGTGTTCGCCTGCGCGATGCAGCGCTTCCGCACGCATCCGCTGCAGACCTGGATGACCCTCGCCGGGCTGACCGTGGGGACGGCGTCGATCGTGGTCGTCGTCGCGCTCGGCCTGACCGGGCGCGGGTACGTCATGGACCAGATCGAGGGGGTCGGCTCGCACCTCGTCTGGGCCGACTACCTCGGCACCGCGTCGGCGGGGATGTCGCGGCGCGCCGACGACTGGATCCGCGAGAGCGACGTGCGTGCGGTGGCGGCGCACGACGAGCTGTTCACCGGGGCCACGCCGCTGCTGGTCCTGCACGGCCAGGTCACGATCCAGGCGCGTGCCACCGACCTCACCGTTCTCGGGACGGCCGCGAACTACCCGCAGGTGCGCAAGAATCTCAAGATCCTGCGCGGCCGCTTCCTCGACGGCGACGACGTCACCAGTCGGGCCAAAGTGTGCGTCGTCAATCGCCATCTCTACGACCAGTTGTTCGGCGGCGGCGGCCCATCGCAGCCGACGGTGCACACGCTCGGGATGGCGTTTGCGGTGATCGGCGAGTTCGAGGAACCGGTGGACACGCTCGGCCAGGGTGACGTGACCCCTGAGACGATCTTCATCCCGATCACCACGGCGTGGCTGTTCACGCAGCCGCACCGCGTCGACACGATGTTCGTCGAGGTGCGCGACGGCCGGCTGATGAATGTCGCGGCCCGCACCGTGCGCGAGATCCTTCGCGAGCGCCACCAGCCGGGGTCCGAGTACGAGGTGCGGACGATGGCGGCGGTGGTGCGCGTCGCGCGCACGATCTCTGCCGGCCTGATCGCCGTGTTCATCCTGATCGCCGCGGTGTCGGTGATGGTCGGCGGCGTCGGGATCATGAACATCATGCTGGCTTCGGTCGAGCAACGCACCCGGGAGATCGGCGTCCGCATCGCCGTCGGCGCCCGCCGTGGCGACATCCTCTGGCAGTTCGTGCTCGAGGCGTTGATCCTCGGCGTGATCGGCTCCACGCTCGGCGCGCTGGCCGGTCTCGCGCTCCCCACGGCGTTGCGCCTCTTTCTGCGTGGCGTCGTGGTGCGAGTCTCGTTGGCCTCTGCGATCGCCGCGTTCGTCTTCTCTTGCGGCGTCGCGGTGGTGTCCGGGCTGGTCCCGGCCGCACGCGCCGCGCGGCTCAACCCGGTGGAGGCGCTCCGTCATGAATGAAAGACCGTGCATCCCCGTCACCGCCGTGATCCTCGTCGTCGCTGCCGTTGCCGCGGCCCAGGCACCCGCCCCGCAGCTCACCCTGCGCGACGCAGCCGAGATGGCGCTGGCTCACGCCCCCGAGGTCGCCGCCGCGCGCGCGGCTGCGGACGAGAGCGCGGCGAGCGCACGCCTGGCCGGCGACGCGTCACACCCGCAGGTGTGGCTGACGAGTGCCCTCGGGTGGGCGCGCGGGCTTCCGATGGCGGTCGGCGGCAGCGTGCCCGCTGCGCTCGCCGTGTCGTGCCGCACGACGCTGTACGACCGCTCCTCGCGTATCGAGTCGCTGCAACGCGAGGCGGCCTCGTCGGATGCCGCCGGCCGCGGCGAACGGGCCCGACTCGACGTGCTGCGCGAGGTACTCGTCGCCTACGCCCGTTGTTGGGCGGACGACGCGCTCGTTGCGGCAGGTCGAGAGCGACAGCGGGCGAGAACGGCCATGCTCGAACGCGCGCAGGAGCGGCAGGCCGCCGGGCGCTCCACCGAGTTCGATGTCGAGCAGGCGCGGCTCACCCTCGCTCGAGCACGGTTGCACGCCCTCGATCTCGACACCGACCGCGAGTTCGACCGCCTCGACCTGTCTCGCCTCACCGGCGTGCCGCCCGATCGGCTCTCGTTCCCGGCGCGAGATCCGCTCGCGGCGCTCCCCGAACTCCCGGACGGCGACACCGTCGAGGCGGCGCAGGCTGCCGATCCCGAGCTGCGCGCTTCCGCCCGCTCGATCAAGCTCCTCGACGAGGCGGCCGGGATGGCGACCGGTGGCGCGGCCCCGGTGATCCAGGCCGAGGCGCAGTACGCTCGCCTATCGCGGATGAACGAATTCGACAGCTATTACAGCCGCTTCCAGATCAACGACTGGAGCATCGGGGTGGTGGTGGCGTTGCCGTTGTGGGGCGGCGGGCGCGGCCCCGACCTCGCGGCGCGCGCGGCCGCCGTCCTCGCGCGGCGCCAGAACGAGCGCCGCACGCGCGCGGATGCGCTGGCGATCAAGGTGCAGCGGGCGGCGTGGGACGCCGAGCGCGCGCGGGCC
>JAJXZZ010000040.1 GCA_021779795.1 Acidobacteriota bacterium
ACCGAGTTCGAGCGCTGGTGGCCAGCCGACCTGCACGTCATCGGCAAGGACATCACCCGGTTCCACTGCGTCATCTGGCCGGCGATGCTCATGAGCGCGGGGCTGCCGCTGCCGAAGCAGGTGTTCGGCCACGGCTTCGTGACCTTCAAGGGCCAGAAGATGAGCAAGTCGCTCGGGACCGTTCTCGACCCGATCGACGCCGCGGACAGGTTCGGCCCCGACTCGCTGCGGCTCTACCTGGTGAAGGAGATCGCGTACGGCCAGGACGGCGACTTCTCGTGGGAGCGGTTCGAGGAGCGCTACAACGCCGACCTGGCCAACAACCTCGGCAACCTGGTCAACCGCCTCGCGGCGATGACCGAGAAGTACCGGCAGGGGCGCCTGCCGCCGGCCCCCGGCGCGCCGGGACGATTGGCCGCGGCGGCCGACCAGGCGGTGACGCGGTACCGCCGCGCCATGGAGAGCCTGGCGCTGCACGAGGCGACGGCGGCCGCGTTCGGCCTGGTGGACGCCGCCAACGAGCACATCGCCGAGACCGAGCCCTGGTCGCTGGCCCGGCGCGGCGAGCAGGACCGGCTGACGCAGGTGCTGTGCGACGAGGTGGAAGCGGTGCGGATCGCCGCCCTCCTGCTGCTGCCGGTGATGCCCGGGTCGGCGGCGGAGATCCTGCGCCGGATGGGGGAGACGCGCGCCCCTCGCGAGCTTCGGTTCGACGCCGACGCGGCGTGGAACGGCGGCGTGGCCCGGTCGGTGGTCCGGGCGGACCCGCTGTGGCCGCGCCTCGAGGCCGCGCCGGCCGCGGAGGCCGCGACGCGTGCGAAGACAGAGGAGAAACCCATGAGCGAGCAACCGGTGGCGGCGCCGCCATCGCCAGTCCACGAGAACCCGCCGGCCCCGCCGGCCGCCCCCGCGCCGGCCGCGCCGGCAGAGGCGGGCGGCGAGCGGATCGGCATCGACGAATTCGCGAAGATCGACCTCCGGGTCGCGAAGATCCTGGCGGCCGAGAAGGTCAAGGGATCGAAGAAGCTGATCAAGATGCAGATCGACGTCGGCGTCGAGCAGCGCACGATCGTCGCGGGCATCGCCGAGGCTTACGAGCCGGAGGCGCTGGTCGGGCGCTCGGTGGTGATCGTCGCCAACCTCAAGCCGGCGAAGTTGATGGGCATCGAGTCGAACGGGATGGTCCTCGCCGCGAGTCCCGAGGGCGGGCTGCCGGCCCTGCTCGGCTTCGAGAATCCGCCGCCGCCCGGAAGCCGGATCAAGTGATCGACAGCCACTGCCATCTCGCCGACCCCGCCTTTGCCGACGACCTCGCGGAGGTCGTCGGCCGGGCGCGGCAGGCCGGGGTGTCGGGCGGCCTCTGCGTCCTGTCGTGCGGGAACGACGCCGAGGAGGCCGCCGCGGGGCGCGTGCGGGCGCTGTGGCCCGATCTGCGCTTCGCGGTCGGCGTGC
Source organism: Acidobacteriota bacterium (assembly GCA_021779795.1). Taxonomy (GTDB): domain Bacteria; phylum Acidobacteriota; class Vicinamibacteria; order Vicinamibacterales; family Fen-181; genus FEN-299. The sequence continues at coordinate 1,453 of JAJXZZ010000040.1, forward strand.
ACCCCCACGAGGCCGACCGGTTCGCCGCGGGCGGCCGCGACGCGGGGGAGGCCGTGCGGGAGGCGCTCGCCCGGGTCCCCGGCGCGTGCGCCATCGGCGAGATCGGCCTCGACTACCACTACGACCTCTCGGCGCGCGAGGCCCAGCGCCGGGTGTTCCGGGCGCAGGTGGGCCTGGCGCGCGACATCGGCCTCCCGGTGGTCGTGCACACGCGCGAGGCGGACGAGGACACGGTGGCCATCCTGCGCGAGGAGGGGGGCGGCCGGGTGGGCGGCGTGTTCCACTGCTTCTCGGGCGACGCCGCGCTGGCCGACCAGGCGCTCGACCTCGGGTTCGCGCTGTCGTTCGCGGGCATCCTGACGTTTCCGAAGGCCGACGCGCTCAGGGCCGTCGCCGCGCGCGTGCCGGCCGATCGGCTGCTGGTCGAAACCGACTGTCCCTACCTGGCGCCCGTCCCGATGCGCGGCCGGCGCAACGAGCCGGCGTTCGTCGCCCGGACCCTGGCGAAACTGGCGGAGGTGCGGGGCGCCGACGCCGGCGAGCTGTCCGCGGCGGTGACCGCGAATTTCGCGCGGCTGTTCGGCGGGTGACCCGCCGTCGGCGGGCCGCCAGCGCGCCGCGCACGCGTTGACACCCCTCGCGCAAGTATGGTGTGATGACAGGGTTCGTCAGCCTTTGGACAAACCGCCTGTGACCCTCGCCGACATCTTCGCCCCGGTTCGCCAGGACCTCGAGCAGGTCGAACGGGAGTTCGCCCGCCAGGTCGATTCGCACATCGGGCTCATCCCGGAGATCGGGCGCTACATCCAGGACGCGGGCGGCAAGCGCGTGCGGCCGGCGGTGCTGCTCATGTCCGCCAGGCTGGCGGGGTACTCCGGCGACCTGGCCGTGCTCTACGCGTCGGCCGTCGAGTTCATCCACACCGCGAGCCTGGTGCACGACGACATCGTCGACGACTCCACGCTCCGGCGGGGGCGCCAGTCGGTCCACTCGAAGTGGGGCAACGACGTCACCGTGCTGCTCGGCGACTACTTGTACATCAAGTCGATGTCGCTGGCGCTGGCGCAGGAGTCGCTCGAGGTGCTCCACGTCCTCTGCGACGTGACGCTGCGGATGATCGAGGGGGAGCTGTTCCAGCTCTCCAAGAACGGCGACGTCGGCATCGTCGAGGCCGACTACTTCGAGATCATCCAGCGCAAGACGGCCGACCTGTTCGGCGGCTGCGCCGAGATCGGGGGGATCCTCGGCAAGACGGCGCCCGACGCGCGCCGCGCGCTGCGCGACTACGGCCACAACCTCGGCGTGGCCTTCCAGCTGGTGGACGACCTGCTGGACCTGACCGGGCGCGAGGAGGTGCTGGGCAAGCCGATCGCCAGCGACCTGCGGGAAGGGAAGCTCACGCTGCCCGTCATCCACCTGATGCGGCACGGCGGCGACGCCGTCCGCGGCGCCGTGGGCGACGTCGTCCGCGACCGGCAGATGACGCCCGAGCGCTGGCAGGTGATCGCCGACGGCCTGGCCGAGCACCGCTGCCTCGACTACGCGTACGGGCGCGCCCAGGAGTTCGGCGCGCGCGCCAGGGCCAGCCTCGCCTCGCTGCCCGACGGCCCCGAGCGCGAAGGCCTGATGGCGCTGCCCGAGTACGTCCTGTCCCGCGACCGCTGACGCCGTCCGGTTCCCGCGGCTGGCCGGGAGCCGCCTCTCCAGGAGCCGTCGTGACCGCCGCCCAACGCCTTGCCGACCTGCGCGCTCGAATCCGGCACCACGAAGAGCGCTACTACGTCCTGAACGACCCCGAGATCTCCGACGCCGAGTTCGACGCGCTGGTGGCGGAGCTGCAGGCGCTCGAGCGGGAGCACCCGGACCTGGTGACGCCGGACTCGCCGACGCAGCGCGTCGGCGGCCGGCCGGTCGAGGGGTTCGCCGCCGTCGAGCACGGCGTGCCGATGCTCTCGCTCGACAACACTTACGACGAGGGCGAGGTGGCGGCCTTCGACGAGCGGCTCCGGCGCGCGCTCGCCGACGCCGGCGCCGAGGCCTCCGCCGTCGAGTACGTCGCCGAGCTGAAGATCGACGGCCTCAGCATCTCGCTGACCTACGAGGACGGCGGGCTGGTCCGGGGCGTCACGCGCGGCGACGGCTTCCGCGGCGAGGACGTGACGTCGAACGTGCGCACCATCCGCGCCATCCCCATGCGGCTCGCGGAGCCGGTGGCGGGGCGGATCGAGATCCGCGGCGAGGTCTACCTGCCGCGCACGGCGTTCGACCGGATCAACCGCGAGCGCGAGTCGCGCGAGGAGCCGCTGTTCGCCAACCCGCGGAACGCCGCCGCCGGGGCCATGCGCAACCTCGATCCGAGAGAGGTGTCGCGCCGGGGGCTGTCGGCGTTCATGTACCAGGTGATCGGCCGGCCGGGGGCCGTGCCGCCGACGCAGGCCGACACGCTCGAAGGCCTGCGCCGGTGGGGGCTGCCGGTGGAGGCGCACTGGGCGCGCTGCCGCGGCGTGGACGAGGTGCTCGCCTACTGCGAGCGGTGGCGCGAGGCCCGCCACGCGCTCCCGTTCGACACCGACGGCGTCGTCGTCAAGCTCGACGACCTCGCGCTCAGGGAGAAGGCCGGCGCCACGACGAAGTTCCCGCGCTGGGCCGTCGCGTTCAAGTTCCCGGCCGAGCAGGCCACGACCAGGCTGCTGAAGATCGCGGTGGAAGTGGGGCGCACGGGCGCGGTCACCCCCTACGCCGTGCTCGAGCCGGTCAGGCTGTCGGGCTCCACGATCTCGCAGGCGACGCTGCACAACGAGCAGGAGGTGGCGCGGCGCGACATCCGCGAGGGCGACGACGTCGTCATCGAGAAGGGCGGCGAGGTCATCCCCAAGGTCGTCAAGCCGGTCCTCTCGCGGCGCGGGGCCGATGCCGCGCCGTGGAAGATGCCCGAGACCTGCCCGAGCTGTGGCAGCCGGCTGCACCGCCCCGAGGACGAGGTCGTCTGGCGCTGCGTGAACACGGCCTGCCCGGCGCGGCTGCGGCGGAGCCTGGAGCACTTCGCGTCGCGCCGCGCCATGGACATCGAGGGGCTGGGCGAGGCGCTCGTGGACCAGGTGGTGCGCACCGGCCTCGTCAGGGATTTCGGGGATCTCTACGGCCTCACCGTCGGGCAGATCGAGGCGCTCGAGCGGATGGGACCGAAGTCGGCCGAGAACCTCGTGCGCGAGATCGACGGCAGCCGGCGCCTCGATCCCTGGCGCCTGCTGTTCGGCCTCGGCATCCGCCACGTGGGCGAGCGGGCCGCGCAGGCGCTCGTGGGCGCGTTCGGATCGGTCGACGCGATCGCGGCGGCGTCGGTTGACGCGCTGCAGGCGGTCGAGGACATCGGCCCGGTGGTCGCCGCTTCGGTCCGCGAGTATTTCGACGAGCCGCGCAACCGGGCGCTGGTCGCGCGGCTGAAGGCCGCGGGCGTGCGGACCGCCGGACCGAAGGCGCCGGCGGCTGCCGCGCCGACCGGCCTCTCGGGCAGGACGTTCGTGCTGACCGGCACGCTCGCCGGCCTGACGAGAGACGAGGCGACGGCGGCGATCGAGGCGGCCGGCGGCCGCGTCACCGGGTCGGTGAGCCGCAAGACCGACTACGTCGTGGCCGGCGCGGAGCCGGGAAGCAAGCTCGAGAAGGCCCGCAGCCTCGGCGTGACGGTGCTCGACGAGCGGGACTTTCTCGCGCTGCTCGGGCGGAAGTGAGGTCCCGGCCAGGCGCGTCGGGCCGGCGTCCAACTGATCGTGAGGGCCAACCACAGGCATGAAACCGCGCATTCTGGTGATTGACGACGAGGCGGCCATCCGGGACTCGCTGCGGATGATCATCGAGTACGAGGGCTACGAGTTCGTCGGCGCCGCGTCGGGCCCCGAGGGCATCGCGGTCGTCGAGCGCGAGGCGCCCGACCTGGTCTTCCTCGACATCAAGATGCCGGGCATGGACGGCTTCGACGTGCTCGAGCGGATCAAGGCGGTGTCGGACGTCCCGATCGTGATGATCTCGGGCCACGGGACCGGCGCGACCGGCGCCGATGCCGTCCGCCGCGGGGCCTTCGACTTCATCGACAAGCCGCCCGACACCGACCGGCTGCTGGTGACCATCCGGAACGCCCTCGAGAAGAGCCGGATGAGCGCCGAGGTCCACCAGCTGCGGCGGGCCGTCGAGACCAAGCACGAGATGGTCGGCGAGTCGTTCGAGATCCGGCAGGTCATGGAGGCCGTGCGCCGGGCGGCGCCGACCAACGCGACGGTGCTCATCCAGGGCGAGAGCGGCGTCGGCAAGGAACTCGTGGCGCGCGCGATCCACCGCAACAGCCTCCGCAGCCGCGAGCGGTTCGTGCAGGTCAACTGCGCCGCCATCCCCGAGGAGCTGATCGAGTCGGAGCTGTTCGGCCACGAGAAGGGATCGTTCACCGGCGCGACCGAGAAGCAGATCGGCAAGTTCGAGCAGGCCGACAAGGGGACCATCTTCCTCGATGAAGTCGGGGACATGAGCCTGAAGACCCAGGCCAAGGTGCTGCGCGTGCTGCAGGAGGGAGAGGTCGAGCGCGTCGGGTCGGCCCGGACCATCCGCGTCGACGTGCGGGTGATCGCCGCCACCAACAAGCACCTCGAGACCGAGATCGAGAAGGGGACGTTCCGCGAGGACCTCTTCTTCCGCCTGAGCGTGATCCCGATCTTCGTGCCCCCGCTGCGCGAGCGCGCGGGCGACATCCCGGTGCTCGTGCAGCACTTCCTCGAGATGCTGGCCCGCGACAACAACTTCCGCCGGCGGCGCGTCGGCCCGGAGGCGATGGAGGCGCTGAAGCGGTACCGCTGGAAGGGGAACGTGCGCGAGCTCAGGAACGTGCTCGAGCGGGCCATCATCATGACCGCCGGCGACACGATCACGATCGCCGACCTGCCCGAAGCCCTGCGGTTTGACGGCGGGCCGGCGGCCCCGGATAATGAGGAGGAGGCCAAGCCGGCGTCCGCCGCGACGCTGCGCGAGTTCAAGGAGTCGTCCGAGCGGAGCTTCCTCGTGCAGAAGCTTCGCGAGAACGCCTGGAACATCTCGCGCACCGCCGAGGTGATCGGGACGCCGCGCAGCAACCTCTACAAGAAGCTGGAGTTCTACAAGATCAGCCAGGAGACCGACGGGTAGCCATGCCCCGCCGCGGCCCGCGCGAGCGGGCGGAGGCGGGCGGATCTTTGACAATTCGCCGCAGCAAGCCAGACGACCGCCGCGCCGCGGTTGTCCTCCGGGGCGTGCCCCGGGGGCGACGCCGGGGCGGGGAGGAAAGTCCGAACTCCGCAGGGCAGTGCGCCGGGTAACGCCCGGTCAGGGTGACCTGAAGGACAGTGGCACAGAAAACATACCGCCCCGAGCGAGCGGCGAGCGCCGCGAGGCGCGAGTCGCGAGTCGAAGGGTAAGGGTGAAAAGGTGCGGTAAGAGCGCACCGCGCCGGTGGCAACATCGGTGGCAGGCAAAACCCCGCACGGAGCAAGACCAAATAGGGAGGCGTCATCAGGACGGCCCGTCCGACAGCTTTCGCCAACGCTATGGCGGTTCGCCGTAGCGCAGCGGAGGCGACGACCTCCGGGTAGGTTGCTCGATCCCGCCAGCGATGGCGGGGCTAGAGGAATGGTCGTCGCCTCGCCGCAGCCCGCCGCAGCGCCGCGCAAGCGGTGCGAGGGCGGGCGACGACGGGGAACAGAATTCGGCTTACGGCTTCGCTGCGGCACTTTTCGCGTCAGTTCACGGTTTCCCGGCTGAATCCCGACTCCTGAATCCCGAATCCCGACTCCCGAATCCTGACCCTATGTCTTCCTATCTCGTGACCGGCGGCGCCGGTTTCATCGGTTCGCACCTGTGCGAAGCGCTCGTCGGCCGCGGCGAGCGCGTCCGCGTCGTCGACAGCCTCGTGACCGGCAAGCGCCTCAACCTCGCGCACCTGCCGCAGGTGGAGTTCCTCGAGGGCGACCTGGCCGAGATCGACGTCGCGCGGCGGGCCGTCGAGGGCATGGACTACGTGCTGCACCAGGCCGCGATCCCGTCGGTGCCGCGGTCGGTGAGCGACCCGGTCACGTCGAACCGCTCGAACGTCGACGCGACGCTGAACGTGCTGGTCGCCGCGCGCGATGCCGGCGTCAGGCGCGTCGTGTACGCCGGGTCGTCCTCGGCCTACGGCGACACGCCCACGCTGCCCAAGCACGAGGACATGCCGACCAACCCGCTCTCGCCCTATGCGCTGCAGAAGCTGGTGGGGGAGCAGTACCTGGCGATGTTCACGAGGCTTTACGGCCTCGACACCGTCACCATCCGCTACTTCAACGTCTTCGGCCCGCGGCAGGATCCCTCGTCCCCCTACTCGGGCGTCATCTCGCTGTTCATCAGCGCGCTCGTCGACGGGCGCCAGCCGATCATCTACGGCGACGGCGGGCAGACGCGCGATTTCACCTACGTCGCCAACGTGGTCGACGGCGTGCTGCGGGCGTGCCACGCCCCGGGGATCGCCGGCCAGATGATGAACGTCGCGACCGGCGGACGCATCAGCCTCAACGAGTTGCTCGCCACGCTGTGCGGCCTCCTCGGCGTCAGCACGACGGCCGTCTACAAGGAGCCGCGCGCCGGCGACGTGCGCGACTCGCAGGCGGACATCGGCCGGGCCAGGCGCCTCCTCGGCTACGAGCCCGGCGTGAACCTGCGCGACGGGCTCGAACGCACGCTCGCGTGGTACAAGGCCGGGCAGGGCGCGGACCGCGCATAGGCGGACCTTCCGGCGCGCCGGGCTCGCCAGCCTGGCGTGTGGCCGGCAGGGCCGTGGGCCCGCCGGCCGCCGCCTCCCTCCAGCCGTTTGGCTATAATCGGTACAGCTCTCCGTCGCGTGCGACGTCCAGGACCAGGCTGTGCGCGTGGTCGCTCGGACGGCCGTCGGCCATCTGCCCCGGCACGCGTCCCGGCGACCAGTTGGCGACCCGCGGGTCATCGGGGGATGTCATGAAGGTCATCGTGCTGCTTTCCGCCGCGATCCTCGTCGCAGGCTGCGCCCATGGCACCCGGCCGGAGGCCGCCGCGAACGCGCGGCACCAGGACCGTGGGGAAGAGGCCCGCCTGGCGGCGGCGCTGGCTGGCCGGACCGCCGGCGCGCCGCAGGACTGCCTCAGCGAGTGGGACCTCGGCACCCAGACGCCTTACGGGTCGGACGTGATCCTGTTCAGGGACCGCCTCGACCAGGTGATCTACGTGAATCGGCCGCCGGTCGCCTGCCCCGGCCTCGCGTACGGGATGGCGATCAAGGTGCAGACGCCCATGTCGCGACTGTGCCGCGGGGATCTCGTGACGGTGTTCGACCCGGTGAGCGGCATGGCGACCGGCGGGTGCAGCCTCGGAGCGTTCACGCCGTATCGGCGCGCCGCCCCGCCAAAGAAGCACTGACGCGCGCGGGGCGGGCCGATACCCCGCCGCGCAACTGCGGGTTCCGGCCCGGCAGCCGGCGGTGACAGCCGGGCCGGGCCAATTCGCCCCACCTGCGCGCCCTTCGACGCCGGGCCGACAACCCGCGGTGTCCTCCGCCGCCGCCCCCGGGCGCGCGACTCCGCGCGCTCATTCTGCGCCGCCGAAACCTCCCGCCCCTTGAATCACTTGCGCGAACGGACCCGTGCCGCGCCGAACGGCAGGAGCCTTGCCTCAGAACGGGTGACCCCGGCGGGGCTCGTGGCGTTGGTGCCCGACCTCGAACCAGGCGCCGGGTCGCCGTCCGGGGTCGCCGCCGGCGGAAGACCGCCGGCCTTCACAAGGAGGAGTCATGCGTCGAGCGCACATCGGAGTCGTCGTGGTTCTCGCCGCCCTGCTCGCCTCGCCTCTGGTCCTGGCGCGGCAGCCGGCGCCGGCGTCCAAGGCCGCCCCGGCCGTCGTCAACATCAACACCGCCACGGTCGAACAGCTCGACGCCCTGCCCGGCGTCGGCGCCAAGCTGGCCTCGCGAATCGTCGACTACCGGCAGAAGAACGGCGGCTTCAAGAAGGTCGAGGACCTGATGAACGTGCAGGGGATCGGCGAGAAGAACTTCCTGAAGCTCAAGCCGCTGGTCACTGTCGGCCAGCCGAAGGCGGAGAAGGGCACCGGGCACGACTGACGCGCCCCGGTGCGCCCGGCCGCGGCCGGCGTCCGCGGCGGAGGCGACCTCGGGTCGGGCACTGCCGGGAGCAGGGTCGCCGAGTGGCTCCAGCCTCTGGCGGGGCCCGCGCTCCTGTCGCCAGCCGGCCGTGTTCCCGGGTGCCCGACGCCAGGGCCGCCGATGACCGCCGACGCGGGAAGGGAGGCAAGCGTGAGGTCGCGCGCCTATTCGGTGCTCGAGCTGCTCGTCGGGCTGTCGCTCGTCACGCTCCTGTGCGGCGTCGGCATGCCCGCCCTGCTGGCGGCCCGCGACGACCTTCGCGCCGACGGGGCCGCCGACCTGCTGGTCAGCCAGTTCCATGGGGCGCGCCTGGAAGCGCTGCGCCGCAACGCGCAGGTGGCTGTCCGCTTCGAAGCCGACGGCGCCGACTACCTGCTGGCGGTCTACGTGGACGGGAACGGGAACGGCGTGCGGGCGGCCGACATCGCCGGCGGCGCCGACACCCTGCTGCGGCCCCGCGAGCGCCTCAGCCAACACTTTCCCGGCATGCGATTCGGCTTCGAAGCCGGCGTGCCGGACATCGACGGGGTGTCGTCGGCCGAGAACCCCGACCCGATCAGGCTCGGCCGCAGCCGGATGGCGTCGTTCAGCCCGTCGGGCACGTCGAGCAGCGGGACCGTCTACATGTGCGGCGACGGGCATCGACAGCTGGCCGTTCGCGTGCTCGGCGGGACGGGACGCATCCGCAGCCTGCTCTTCAACGCCGGGACCGGCACGTGGGAGGCGCGGTGAGCTGGGCGCCGACCGTCCTCGGCGAGCGGCGGCGCCACGCCCGGGTGAAGCCGGTCGAATGCTCGCCGCCGGCCCGCGTGCGCCTGCGCCCCGGTCGCGAAGGCCAGCTGGTCAACCTCTCCAGGGGCGGAGCCTGCGTGGACACGTCGTCTCGCCTGCTGCCCGGAACGCCGATCGACGTGCAACTCCTCGCCTCCGGCTGGCAGTGGACGGGCGAAGCCCGGGTCGTGCGATGCCTGGTGGCGGCCCTGCCCAGGGAAGAAAAGGTGAGGTATCGGGCGGGTTTGCAGTTCGCCACGCCAATCGACACGGATCTGGGGCCGGTGCGCGAGGCAGAATCGTTTAGAAGTCGCGGGTAGCAACTGCCCCAATGGGTAGCAATTTCACACGATTTGGGTAGAGTCTACCCGACCAGTCTGGGGCGTCGGAACGGCGGTTGCGAAATCTGGCCAATTTTCGAGAGATGGTTGTTCGGCTGAGGTTGGCATGGAACTTGGTCTTATACCGACCGTTCCCGCGTGACGTCAACGCCGGAGGCCACCATGACAGCAGCCGGAGAGCGCAGCCTGGGAGTCGAGAGAGTGGGGCAGCCGCGGCCCGCGGGCCGGGGGCGCGATCGGAGGGCGGCATTTCCCGGCCTGGTCGAAGCCGTGGCGCGGCGGGCCGTCTCGGTCCATGACGCCGGCCTGCTGCGGGCGCAGTTCGAGGCCGCGTTGCGGGATGCGCTGGGAGTCCCGCGCGTCTGCCTGCGCGAGGGCGTGGCCTCGCTGCCCGAGGCGACGAGTGGCGACGCGGGTTCGGGGCGCCGCATTGCGGCGCACGTGTCCACGCCACGGGGCGCGCCGCCGGCGGTCCTCGAGGCCACGCTCGCCGAGGACGACCAGCTCGACGGGTGGGACGGCCAGGTGCTGGCCGTGGCGGCGCACCTGGCGGCGATCGTCCTCGAGGTCGAACGGTGCCGCGCTCGCGCCTCGCGCCACGACCGCGTCACGCGACGGGATGCCGCGGCGCCGCCGTCGCTGGTGGGCGCCAGCCCCGCCATGGCCACCCTGCGCGAGAACATCGCGCGCGTCGCCGAAACCGATTTCGTGGTGCTGATAGAAGGCGAGAGTGGCACGGGCAAGGAACTGGTGGCCCGGCAGATCCACGAGCTCAGCCACCGGCGGCACGGGCCCTTCGTGGCGATCAACTGCGCGGCCATCGTCGAGTCCCTGCTCGAGGCCGAGCTGTTCGGGATCGAGGACCACACGGCGACCGGCGTGCGCGGCCGCCGGGGAAAGTTCGAGCTGGCCGACGGCGGGACGCTGTTCCTCGACGAGGTCTCCGACCTGGCGCCGGCGGCGCAGGCCAAGTTGCTGCGCGCCATCCAGGAACTGACCGTCGAACGCGTCGGCGGACACGCCAGCCGGAAGGTTGACACGCGCATCGTGGTGGCGACCAACCGGAGCCTGCGCGACCTGGTGACGGCCGGGCAGTTCCGGGAGGACCTCTACTACCGGCTGTCGGGCGTGGAACTGCACGTGCCGCCGCTGCGGGCCCGCCGCCAGGACATTCCCGAACTCTGCGCCCACTTCCTGTCGCGCTACCAGGCGCCCCGCCCGATCGTGCTCGGCGCCGAGGCCGTGGAAGTGATGCAGCTCTACGACTGGCCCGGGAACGTGCGCGAGCTCGAGCGGACCATCGAGGGGGCCGTGACGCTCGCGGCCGACGCGGTGATCGGCATCACGGACCTGCCGCGGCCGCTGCAAGGAGACTGCGCCGAGGCGCTGCGCGAGTCGCTGGAGCGCCGCGACTCGATGAGAGCCTGGGGCGCCCGCTACGCGCGCCTGATGTACGCGCGCTGCGACCGGAACAAGCGCCGGGCCTGCGAGGTGCTGGACATCAGCTACCACACGCTGATGGCCTACCTGCACTGGAGGCCGGCCGAGGGCCAGGCGGCGCCGGCCGATCCGGCGCGCCGGCCGTGGCCCGACGAGGCGGCGGGCGCGGGCCCGCCGC
>JAJXZZ010000430.1 GCA_021779795.1 Acidobacteriota bacterium
CCGGCCTGGTCGGTGGGCATCGGCCTCGCGATCATGTTCGGCCACCGCGTGCTGGCGGCCCCCTTCATGGCGAAGTTCGCCGACGCGCGCTGCCTGTGGTGCGGGCGCGCGGGCGCGGCCGAGCCGCTGGCCGTGGTGTCGGGCGGCCGACGCTGGTCGATGCGCGCCTGCTCGGCCCGCCACGCCACGCTGGTCCGCCGGTTCCTCGGGTTCGTCTATCGCCTGCGCGCGCCGATCGCCCTCGGCATCTTCGTCCCGCTCGCCTGGCTGCTCGCCGCCTCGCTGGCGGCCGCCGCGGGGCATCCCCTGCTGCCCCACGCCACCAACGCGATGCTCTTCCGCGTCGTCGTGGCCGCCACCGTCCTGGCGGCGTCGGCGGGGCCGCTGGTGCCGCTGCGCCCGGCCGCCCGCGCGGAGCCCGGCGCCGACGCGCGCGGCCCGGCGGGCGAGCCGGCGCGCTGCCCGTTCCCGCTGCACAATCTCTTCCTGCTGGGGATCGGCAACACGCTGTGGATCTTCCGCGTGGTGGGCGCCTGGTGGCTGGCCGACGCGCTGCTCCGCCGCTGAACCGTCCTCAGGCCTCCCGCCTCACGCCCGAGAAGATGACGGCGACACGCTCGGCGGCCAGGCGCGCGTCGAGCGCCGCCGCCTGCATCAGGCCGGCCAGGCCGGCCGACCCGGTGTGATCGACGTCGATGCCCGTGGCGCGCCGCGCGAGCGCGTTGGCCTCGACCAGCGACGCCTCGCCGACGACGAGCGGCCAGCCGCCGGTGCGGAGCATGCCCTCGACCACCGCCGCCCAGTCGTACGTCTCGTCGTCCAGGATGCCGTGGGCGATGCTGCGCGGCTCCGTCGGCCACGGCCGCATGAACGCGGACCGGTGGCGGCGGGCGTAGGCCATCTCGTCGGTGACGATCCCCGGCCACGCGGCGATCGCCTCGGCGCGCGCGCGCGCCGACGAGGGAACGGCCCCGCGCCCGCCGTCGGCCGCCACGCGTGCGAGGATGCGGCCGGCCAGCGTGTCGTAGGCGCGCTCGAGCGGGTGGCCTCCCTCGGTCTGGACCGTGTGGACGCGCGGCATCCGATCGATCGCGCCGCAGGCCACCGCGTCGCCGAATCCCTGGACGATCGAGCTGGCGAGCGCGCCGCCGCCGACCTGCACGAAGACCGCGTCGATCCGCCCGCGCCCGGCGGCTGGCCCGGCGACAGGCGCGATCGCCGACGCCATCTCCCACGCCAGCGTCTTGCCCCCGTCGATCGTCAGGCCGTTGTCGCTCCCCTGGCAGCAGAACGGCACCGCGCCGCCAGAGACCGCCGACCGGAACGCGAGGTAGCAGGGATCGCCGGCCACCCCCTCGGCGCGCCGGCACGTGTGGATGGCGGCCGACAGCCGGCCGAGCCGATCGAGCACGGACGCGGCTGCGGACGGCGGGACGAAGACGTCGAGCGGCCAGCCCGAGGCCCGCGCCACCACGGCGGCCGCCAGCGCCGCGTTGCCGCAGCTCGCGATGGCGAGCCGCCGCCCGCTCGCGTGGCCCAGTTCCCTCCCCGCCGCGGCCGGCCCGCCCGCGCGCCGCCCGTGCACGAGCAGGTAGAGCATCAGCCCCACCAGGTGCCGCGCCTTGTGGGAACCCGAGACGTTCCCCGTCTCGTCCTTCACCCACACCTCGCCGCCGGCGAAGCCGAGGCTCGCGGCCAGCGCGGCCGACGGCGCGAACGGCGTGACCTCGAACCCCTGGCCATCCACGCCGGCGACGGCCGAGTCGAGGCCGCGCACGAGCTCCACGAACGCCTCGTCGCCGACGCCGCACTCGAGCGCCAGCGCGTGGGCGGCCAGCAGCCCGCGGTAGCGGACGAACGGGTTGGCGTCGCCGCCGGTCGGGAACGCCGCCCGCGGCGGGTCCGCCCGCCGCACCACGTGATCCACGTCGTCGCCGCGGCCGGCGCCGGGGCAGGCGAACGGCGGTTCGGGCGCGCCGCACGCCTGCAGTTCGGCCCCGCACCCCGCGCACTCGAACCTCAGCATGCGAGGCCCGTCCGCCCGTTGAACTCGTCGATCATCGCGTCCCACGCCGGCAGCAGCTCGTGGAGGCCGGTCCAGAACGAGGCCTGCCGCCGCGCCGTGAACTCGGGCACCGTCACCCCCTGCTGCTCGACCCAGGTGTAGTAGCCCAGGTTGAAGATCCGCGCGCGGTCGCGCGCCGACAGCTCGAGCAGGTGCTCGGTGGACGCGCCGAGCAGGTGCTGCCCGAACACCTCGCCGGCCCGGACCGCGTCGAACTCGCCGCCGAACTGCCTCGCGAGCGCCTTGTCGCGCTCGCTGCGGTACATGTCCGCGCCGTCGGTCGCGACGGTCAGCACCAGGTCGTCGGGCCCGAAGCCGTAGTACTTCGCCGTCTTGATCGCCGCCAGCACGTTGCAGATGCTCGACAGGCCGAAGCCGTCGAGCGCGGCGACGACCGCCGCCGGCACGCCGCGGCGCGCCACCAGGTAGTCGCGACCCGCCTTCGTGTTGAACAGCACGTTGAGCGAGTCGGTGGCGGCGTCCGACACGGCCGCCACGAGATCGGTGTTCATCACGTTGTGGATGAGCGGCACGTGCTTGTCGCCGATCCCCTGGATGTTGTGCTCGCCGAACCCGTTGTACAGCAGCGTCGGGCACTCGAGCGCCTCGACCGCGACGATGCGCGTGCCGAAGAGGTGCTTGAGGTAGTCGCCGGCGCCGAGCGTGCCGCCCGACCCGGTGGCCGAGACGTAGGCCTGCGCCTTCCGCTTGCCGGACGGGTCGATCGCCTCGACGACGCGCGCCAGCGCGCGCCCGGTGCACAGGTAGTGGGCCAGGTAGTTCCCGAACTCGCAGAACTGGTTGAAGATGATGTTCTGCGGGTCGCGCTCGAGCACCGCGCACGCGTCGTAGATCTCCTTGAC
>JAJXZZ010000041.1 GCA_021779795.1 Acidobacteriota bacterium
GAGGTCCTTGGCGATCTCCTCGGGAGGCGGCTGCGGCGCGCGGACCGCGTCGGCGTCGCCGATCGGCAGTGCGACGAAGAACGACGCCCCGGCGCCCCCGCCGTGCGGCGGCCCGATCCAGATCCGCCCGCCGTGCTCCTGCACGATCGCGTACGCGACCGTGAGGCCGAGGCCGGTCCCCTTGCCGACCTCCTTGGTGGTGAAGAACGGGTCGAAGATCTTGGCCCGCGTCTCCTCGGGAATCCCCGGCCCGTCGTCGTTCACCTCGAGCACCACCGAGTCGTTCGTCCCGTCGTGCCACGAGCGCACGACGAGCGTGCCGTGGCCGTGGGCCGACAGCATCGCCTGCTCGGCGTTGATGACGAGGTTCAGCAGCACCTGCTGCAGCTGGTGCGGGTCGGCGAAGACCTGCGGCAGGCCGGCGGCGAGGGCGCGGATGACGTTGATGTTGGTCACGCGCTGCTCGTAGGACCTGAGCGTCAGCGTCTCCTCGACCACCTGGTTCACGTCCACCATCGCGCGCGTCGTGTGCCGCTTGCGCGCGAACGTCAGCAGGTTGCGCACGATGCGGGCCGAGCGCTCGGCCTCGGACAGGATGACGTCGAGGCCGCGCCGCGCCTGCTCGTCGGCCTGGCGGTGCGACAGCCGCTCGGCCCAGGTGAGGATGGTCGCGAGCGGGTTGTTCAGCTCGTGCGCGATCCCCGAGATCGTCTGGCCGAGCGAGGCCAGCTTCTCGGCCTGCAGGAGCTGGTGGTAGAGGTCGCGCGACTGGTCGTCGAGCTTCTTGCGGTCGCTGACGTCGCGAACCAGCGCCTCGAGCCGCACGCCGCCCGGCGACGCCTCGGCGTGCCCGGTCACCTCGACCCAGATCGGCGACAGGTCCGCGCGCCGGACGCGGACCAGGAAGTCGGTGACCGACCCGTCGCGGCGCAGCCGCTCGATCAGGTTGGGACGGGCCAGCGGGTCGATGAACCGATCGGAGCCGAACGGCGACAGCGTGCGCTCGTCCACGTCGGGCGCGTAGCCGAAGATCAGCCGCAACTGGGCGTTGGCGGCCAGCGTGGCGTCCCCCTGGTCGGACAGGACGCCGACGTAGGCCCCGACCCGGACGTGATCGAACAGGCGCGCGAAGGCGCGGTCGCGGGAGTCGGCGACAGGGAGAGTCACGCGGGAGATTATACGGGACAACGCGCGGGAAGGCTCGCGGCCCGGGGCCGGACGCGGCCCAGGGCCGCCTTGGCGGCTCAGCGGCCGCGCCGCGGCCCGAAGAAGAACAGCAGGACGGCCGCGATGGCGGCGAGGCCGGCGGCCGTGACGACGATCCGGGTCACATCCATGCTGCCCTCTCAGGCGCGGCGAAGCCGCAGGCTGTTGGTGAGCACCGACACCGACGAGAACGACATCGCGGCGGCGGCGATCATCGGGTTCAGCAGCCAGCCGGTGAACGGGTACAGCGCGCCGGCGGCCAGCGGGATGCCGAGGACGTTGTAGAAGAACGCCCAGAACAGGTTCTGCCGGATGACGCGCAGCGTCCGCCGCGACAGGCGGATCGCCTCGGCGACGCCGCCGAGGTCGCTGCGCATCAGGGTGATGTCGGCCGCCTCGATGGCCACGTCGGCGCCCGACCCGACGGCGATCCCCACGTCGGCCTGCGCCAGCGCGGGCGCGTCGTTGATGCCGTCGCCGACCATCGCCACCACGCGCCCGCCGGCCTGCAGGGCCTTCACGGCCTCGGCCTTGCGGTCGGGCAGCACGCCGGCCATGATGCGGTCGATCCCGCCGTCCGGGGCCACCTGCCGCGCGATCGCCTCCGCCGTCGCCTGGTTGTCGCCGGTCATCATCACGACCTCGAGCCCCATGGCCTTCAGCCCGGCGATCGCCCGCGCCGACTCGGGCCGCGGCGTGTCGGCCAGGCCGACGAGGCCGACGACCGCCAGGCCGCCGGGGCCGCCGGCGGGCCCGGCGGCGACGATCATCACCGTCCGGGCGGCGGCCGCGAGCGCGTCGATCCGGCCGCGCATCGGCCCGACGTCCACGCCCCGCTCGCGCATCAGCGCCTCGTTGCCGATCGCCACCGGGCGGTCGCCCACGCGGGCGGCGATGCCGCGGCCGGGCAGGGCCTCGAAGTCGCGCGCCGTGTCGAGCGCGAGCGTCCGGGCGGCGGCGGCGCGCGCGATCGCGGCCCCGAGCGGGTGCTCGGACAGGTGCTCGGCCGACGCGGCCAGGGCGAGCAGCGCGTCCTCCGACGTGCCGTCGGCCGCCACGAGGTCCGTGACCTCGGGCCGTCCGGCGGTGATCGTGCCGGTCTTGTCGAGCACGACCGTCTCGATCTGGCCGGCCCGCTCGAGGATCTCGCCGCCGCGGATCAGGATGCCCTTCTCGGCTCCCTTGCCGGTCCCGACGAGGATCGCCGTGGGGGTGGCGAGGCCCATCGCGCAGGGGCAGGCGATGATCATGACCGCCACGAAGTTGACCAGCGCCGGCGTGAACCGCGCGCCGGGCGGCATCAGGTCGAACCAGATCACGAAGGTGGCGATGGCGAGGCTGATGACCGTCGGCGTGAAGTAGCCGGAGATCACGTCGGCCAGGCGCGCGATCGGCGCGCGGCTCGCCTGCGCCTCCTGCACGAGGCGGATGATCTGCTGCAGCGTCGTGTCGCGCCCCACCCGCGTCGCGCGGAACGTGAAGCTCCCGGTCGTGTTCACGCTCCCGCCGAAGACCGTGGCCCCGGGCTCCTTGTCCACCGGAATCGACTCGCCCGTCAGCATCGACTCGTCCACGGCGGACGCGCCGTCGGTCACCTCGCCGTCCACCGGGATCCGCTCGCCCGGCCGCACCACGACCACGTGGCCGGCGCGGACGGCCGCGACCGGGATCTCGGCCTCGACGCCGTTGACCAGCACGCGCGCCGTGCGCGGCTGGAGGCCGACCAGGCGCCGGATCGCCTCGGACGTCCGCCCGCGGGCCCGCGCCTCGAGCAGCCGGCCGAGCAGGACGAGCGCGATGATCGCGGCCGCCACCTCGAAGTACACGTCGGGGGCCGACCCGCGCGCCGAGCCCGGCAGCGACCCCGCGACGAGCCCCGGCGCGAACGTGGCGGCGGCCGAGTAGGCGAACGCCACGCCGGTGCCGACGGCGATGAGCGCGTTCATGTCGGCGGCCCGGTGGAGCACGCTCTTCCACGCCCCGCGGAAGAACTGCGCGCCCGAGTAGGCGACGACCGGCAGCGCGAGCGCGAACTGCACGACGTCGGAGCCGGCGAAGCGCAGGTGCCCCATGCTGACGACGAGCAGCGGCGCCGTGAAGCCGACCGCGACGAGGAACCGGCGGCGCAGGTCGCGGTACGCGGCCTCGTGGGCCTTGCGCTCGAGGTCCTCGACCGCCCCCTCGCCGGCCTCCGCCTGGCCGTCGGCCGAACCCGTCTCGATCACGTCGTAGCCGACCTCGCGCACGGCCTTGACCAGGTCGTCCAGGCCGACGGCGGCGGGGTCGAACGTGACGACGGCGCGCCCGGTGGCGTAGTTGACGTCGGCCGCGCCGACGCCGGGCGTGTCCTCGAGCGTGAGCTGGATGGTGCGCGCGCACGCCGCGCAGCTCATGCCGAGGACGGGAAGCGACACGCGCGACGGCGCGGGGGCGGGGGAATCGGGGCTCACGGGACCTCTCGTTGTCGCCGGGCGGACAGGCCCTGCACCACGATCTTACCGCCGCGGGTCCGCCGGAGCGAACCCGGGGCCGGCTGTTGCGGGCCGGCCGAGCCGCCGATAAGCCGGGCAAGGGGAGGACTGTCGCTGCCCGCTCGCCTGCGCATCGGACGCCACGAACTGCTGCTCATCGTCGGCCTCGCCGTCGCCATCGTCGTGGCGTTCTCGGCCGAGGTGGCGACGGTCCTGCAGGCCGCGCGGGAATTCGAGGCCCGGCACCACCTGGGCCTGGTCCCCGGCTTCACCGTCGCCACGCTGACCTTCGTCGCGTTCCTGCTCGGCAAGCGCCGCGAACTGCAGGACCGGACGTCCGCGATGGCCGCCGAGGCCCGCGAGGCGCGGAGCCGCGCCGCGGAATTCGAGCGGCTCGTGACGTTCTGGCAGGCCCTGACCCGGGCCTCGGACCTCGACGCCATCCGCGACACGCTCGCGGCGCACCTCCCCGGCGTGGCGGGAAGCGCCGACGTGTGGGTCGTGGCCGAGGGCGGCGACGGCTGGAAGGTCGTGACCGGGCCCGAACAGGTCGCGACCGGGCGAGGCGGCGTCGCCGTCGTCGCCCTGGCGCAGCAGGCGCTGGCGGCGCCGCGCGCGGACGCCAGCGCCGGCCGGATCGACCTCGACGGCCAGGCGTGCTTCCCGATGACGGCCGAGGGGAGCGACCTCGGCGTCCTCGGCCTGCCGGTCTCCTCGCCGGCGCTCGACCCGGCCCGCCAGCTGGTCGTCGGGGCGACCGTGGCGCTGGTCGGCGTCTCGCTGAACGGCGCGCGCATGCTGAAGGAGACGCGCGAGAGCAGCCTCAGGGACTCGCTCACCGGCTGCGCCAACCGCGCCCACGCGATGCAGGTGATGGCCACCGAGCTCAGCCGCGCCCGCCGGTCGCGGCAGCCGGTGTCGCTCGTCATGTTCGACGTGGACCGGTTCAAGTCGATCAACGACCGGTACGGCCACCTGTGCGGCGACACCGTGCTGGCCGAGGTGGGCGCCCGCCTGCGGGGCGCGCTCCGGTCGAGCGACCTCAAGTGCCGGTACGGCGGGGAGGAATTCCTGGTCATGCTCCCCGACACGCCGATCGACGGCGGCCGGCGGGCGGCCGAGACGCTGCGGCGCGAGCTGACGAAGATCGCCGTCCCGTGGGAGGGCGAGACCGTCAGCGTCACCGGCAGCTTCGGCGTGGCCTGCTCGCGGCCCGGCGACACGGAGCCCGAGTCGCTCATCGCCCGCGCCGACGAGGCGCTCTACCGCGCCAAGAACGAAGGGCGCGACCTCGTGCGCGTGCAGGCCGAGCCCTGAGCGTCCCCCCGCGCCGGCCGCACGATTCGGCGTGAACCCGGGCGCCGACCTGCCATATGCTGTTTCCCATGCTGCCGCCCATCCGCCAGCTCACTTCGGACTCGGCCGGCGTCGGGTTCTTCCTCTGCACCGAGAAGGACGTCAAGCAGGGGCGCAACGGCGAGTACCTGTCGCTCGTCCTGCAGGATGCCTCCGGCCGCATCGTCGCGCGCGTGTTCGACGACGTGGAGCGGCTCAAGGGCGAGTTCGAGACGGGGGACTTCGTCAAGGTGAAGGCCCGGGCCAACATGTACGGCGAGCGCCTGCAGCTCATCCTCGAGAACGTCCGGCGGGTCCACCCGGACCAGGATCGGAAGGACGGGTTCCGCGAGGAGAACTGCGTGATCGCGTCGGCGCGGCCGGTCGGCGAGATGTGGGACGAGCTGCAGCGCCGCATCGCCGGCGCGGCCGACCCGTTCGTGCGGCAGCTGCTCGAGCGGGTCGTCGCCGCCAACGAGGCGAAGCTGCGCGTCTGGCCGGCCGCCCAGACGCTGCACCACGCCTACCGCGCGGGCTTCCTCGAGCACATCCTCAAGATGGCCGAGGTCGGCGAGCTGGTGGCGAGGGCCTACCAGGCCGACACCGACCTCGTGCTGGCCGGCGCGCTGCTCCACGACATCGGGAAGCTGCAGGAGCTGGACTACGGCCCGGCGACCCGCTACTCGCGCGACGGCCGGCTGATCGGCCACATCGCGCTCGGCGCGGCGGCCGTGCGCGACGCGGCCCTGGCGATCGAGGGGTTCCCGCCGGCCCTGCTGTCGGAGATCCTCCACCTGATCCTCTCGCACCACGGCTGCCTGGAATACGGGTCGCCGGTCGTGCCGATGACCGTCGAGGCGTTCGTCCTGTCGTTCGTGGACGACATGGACGCGAAGATCAACATGGTCCGGCAGGCGCTCAAGGACGACACGAGCGACGACGAGTTCACCGCCTACCACCGGCGGCTCGAGCGGGTGTTCTGGAAGGGGCCGCAGGAAGACCAGGAGGGCGGCTAGCCGGCCTGGCCGAGGGCGAACGTCATGGTTCCGGTGAGGACCAGCTGGCCGCCGACCCTGGCCCTCCCGCGGAGGACTCCCATCTTGCTGCGGAGGCGGACCACCTCGGCCACGATCTCCACGACGTCGCCGGGGCGGACGGGCCGCTTGTAGCGCACGCGCTCCATGCCCATGAAGAAGATCAGGCGGTCGCGGTTCTCGGGCTTGCTGAGGATCAGGATGGCGCCGACCTGGCCGAGCGCCTCGGTCAGGATCGAGAAAGGCAGCACGGGGCCGTCCGCGCCGTCGGTCGAGATGTAATGCTCGTTGGCGGAGATGTTCTTGTAGCCGACGATCCGCTTGTCCTCCTCGATCTCGGTGACCCGGTCCACGAGCAGGAACGGGAACCGATGCGGGAGAATCCGCTCGATCGTGGCGTGGTCCAGGGGCAGTTGCAGGTCCATGGGCTGAAAGCTCTCCGCGGCGCGGCGGCGAGTTGAGAAGTATAATCCTGTTGCTCGGCCGAAGTCTCGCCGTTCCCCGACGATCATGCATTCAACCCCTCCAGACCACAGAGACGCCCCGACGGGCGCGGCCGAGGGCGCCGCGGCGCGGCCGACCGACCAGCAATTGCTGACCACGCTGTTCGACCTCGGGCGGCAGGTCACCGCGGTGCTCGACCTCGACGAGCTGCTGCAGCGGATCCCGCAGCTCATCAGCCGACTCATCGAGTTCTCGTCGTTCGCGGTCTACCTCATCGACGCCCGGCGGCATGACGTGTATATCGCCTACGCCGTCGGCTACCCGGAGGACCGGGGCCGGGGGACGAGGCTGGCGGTCGGCCAGGGCCTCATCGGGGCGGCCATCGCCGAGGAGCTCCCGGTCCGGGCCGGCGACGTCCACACCGACCCGCGCTACGTGGAGTTCGTGCCCGGCACGCGCTCCGAGCTCGTCGTGCCGCTGCGGCGGAAGGGGAAGGTCATCGGCGCGCTGAACCTGCTCAGCCCGTGCGTGGATCGGTTCACCGAGCTGGACGAGGCGATCCTCAGGCAGTTCGCCGCGGCGGTGGCCGTGGGCATCGAGAACGCCCGGCTGTTCGAGCAGGAGCGGCAGTACGCCGACATGATGGAGACGCTGGCCGAGGTGGGCCGCGAGGTGTCGTCGATCCTCGACCTCGACGCCCTGCTGACACGGCTGGCCCAGCTCACCAAGCGGTTCATCGACTACCGGACGTTCGGCATCCTGCTGCTCAACCCGGCCACCAACGAGCTGGAGATGAAGCTCGCGCTCAAGTACGACGAGCGGACGACGGTCCGGTCGGTGAAGATGGGGCAGGGGCTCGTGGGCTACGCCGCCGAGCGGAAGGAGATCGTGCTCGTTCCCGACGTGCACGCCGACCCGCGCTACGTGAACGCCATGGACGACGTCCGCTCCGAGCTGGTGGTCCCGCTGCTCGTCCAGGACCGCTGCATCGGCGTCATCGATCTCGAGAGCCCGGAGCTGGACGCCTTCACCAAGAGCCACGTCGAGGCGATGACGCTCCTGGGCAGCCAGGCGGCGGTGGCCATCGAGAACGCGCGCCTGTACGAGACGATCCGCGCCAACGAGGAGCGCCTCGAAGGGGAGGTGCGGTTCGCGCAGCGCGTGCAGGCGGCGCTGCTGCCGGCCGATCTGCCGAAGCGGATGAAGGGCGTGGACGTCGCGGCGCGCTTCGCCCCGGCCAGGGAACTCGGCGGCGACCTCTACGACTACCTGTCGCCCGAGTCGAACACGCTGGTGGTGGCGGTCGGGGACGTGTCGGGCAAGGGGGTTCCGGCGGCGCTGTACGGCGCGTTCGCGGGAGAGCTGATCCGCTCGCGCACCTTCCGCCGGCGCTTCGCGCCCCACTCGTTCGGCCCGGCCGTCGTGCTCTCGTCCACCAACACCATCCTCAACGAGCGCCAGCTCGAGGGGTACTACTGCACGCTGTGCTACGCGGTCTTCGACCTGAAGCACCGGACGGTGGTCCTCGCCAACTCCGGGCTGCCCTACCCGATCCGCTGCGAGGGCGGCGCGTGCGCGCCCGTCGAGATCGGCGGCGTGCCTCTCGGGGCGTTCGCCGCGTCCTCCTACGACGAGGTGACGTTCGACCTCCACCGGGGCGACCTGTTCGTGTTCTGCACGGACGGCGTGTTCGAGGCGATGAACGCGGCGGGGGAGGAGTTCGGGAACGCCCGCCTGCTCGAGATCGTGCGGGGGGCCTGCGAGCTGCCCGCGCGCGCGATCGTCGACCGGATCTTCGCGGCGGTCGAGGCGTTCCGGGCGGGCGAGCCGCCCAACGACGACATGACGGCGGTCGCCGTCAGGATCTCCTCCTGACGAGCTGAAGGGCTTCGGCGGCCTCGCCGCGCCCGTACACACGAGGTCGCGCGGAACCGGATGCCCTGCCAGACACTCGGGGTGCGGCGATGCCAGCGCCTGCCTGAATTGTTGTGCACCCCGCCGATTCCACGCGACGACCCGGTGATCATCAAAACCCGTGCCGAATGGCGGGCTGCGGGAAACCCGCGGAATCGAGGCGCAAACCCGGCCGGGCCGGGCCGGGCGTCCTGACGCGGTGACGCCGGAGTGACCTCGCGCACGGACGGGAACGCGGCCGGCATTACGATGTTGTCGTGTCGGCGACGAGCGAGGCGAGCTGGGCCGCCAGGATGGCGGCCACCGCCTGCACCGAGCCGCTCGTTTCTCCGCCGTGCCGGATTTCGGCCGCCATCGCGCCGACCGTGCCACCGGCCGTGACGATCGGGGCGACGACGGCGCCCGGCCGCTCGCGCGTGCCGCGCACCACCTCGAGCGTCCCGGATCGGAACGCCATCGCCACCGCGTGCTCGGACCGGCCCGAGAGCGCCTTCATGCGCGCCAGGGCGTGCTCGCTGTAGCCGTGGCTCGCCGCCGGCCTCAGCGCCGTCCCTCCGGGCTCCGCGATCCAGAGGACGATGCCGGCGGCGTCGAGCAGTTCGGCGGCGCGTGCGAGCAGCGCGTCGAGCTCGCCGCCGTCCTTCACGCGCGCCAGGTCGCCGCACAGCCGCGCGGCCTCGGCCAGGTCCACCTCCGCCTCGGTGTTCAGCGGAAGGCCGGTCTCGCGCCGCGTGTCCTCCTCGAGGTCCTGCTCCGACTCGCGGGCCGGCTCGGCCACCGGCCCGGCCCCGGCCTGGCCTGCCCGGTAGCCGACGTCGAGATCCGCCGGCGCGTGGCCCGCCTCGGCGGTCCCGCCGGCCGTCCGCAACGCCATCGAGAGGCCGAGGCCGGCCGCCGCGGGATTGGCCTCGGAATCTCCGGCCGGGGGCTGGATGCGCGGCAGGAGCAGCAGCAGGACGAGCAGCGTGACGGCGGCCGCGCCGCCGAGCGCGGACGCCTCCAGGATGCGCTGACGCGAGACCTCGCGGTCCCGGGCCGCGGCTTCCGTCGGCGCCACGCTGGAGAGGGCCGCCGCGGCCGTTCCGAGCTGCTGGAAGGCGTCGCCGAACACGACCGACGCCGCGGTGAACGGCTGATCGGTGGCCAGCAGATCCCGGACCTTGTCGGACGCGCGCGAGAAGGACGCGAGCGCGCGCGAGGCGGCCGCGAGGTCTTCGCGCGCGTCGGGCGAGAGGGAGGATTGGCCGATGCTCTCGAGCGCGCCGCCCGCGTCCCGGGCCAGGCGCGCCGCGCGGGGCACCCAGTCGGCCGAATCCTGGCCGGGGGACACCAGGGCGGCTTCCGCTCCGCGGAGTTCGCCGAGGAGCGCCTGCGCGCGGCCGGCGTCGCGGACGACGGCGGCGAGCGCCTGGCGGGAGGCCTCCCGGCGGGCCTCGGTGCGGACGAGGACGAACCCGGCAGCCCCCTGCGCCACCAGGGCCAGAGCCACGAGCACGCCCCTCAGGATCCTGTTCTTCATGACGCGAGCCGAGCGGCCGGCACCGGGGGCCGGCCCGGAGCCGCTAGGACGCCGGCCCGGAGCCGCCCGCGAACTTCACCGGCGGGCGATCCTTGTACAGCTGCTCCCACTTCCGGCGCTCCGACGGGTTCGACACCTGCAGGATCGAACGCCTGACTGCCGGGCGCGCGAACTGGACCTGGGGAAGGCCCGCGTAGGCCGGGTTCCCCGCCAGCGCGGCCGCGATCTCGGCCCGGACCTGCGCCGTGCTGGTGCACGTCAGCGGGACGCCCAGCGCCACCGCCACGTTGACCAGGACCTGCCAGTCCTCCATCGCGTCGCCCTGGGGGGCGACGGCCCGCGCGGCGGCCTGCACGATCCCCTTGTCGTTGGTGAAGCAGGCGTCCTTCTCGAAGGCGCTCGCGCCGGGGAGCACGAAGTCGGCGGCCCGCGCCAGGCCGGTCATCAGGATGCCCTGGACCGCCAGCAGCCGGACCCGGCCCGAGCGCCGGGCCTCGACGAGCCACGACAGGTCGCCGAGCGATCCCGCCGGGCCGGGATCGAGCACGTAGACGGCCGGCGCCTCGCCCGCCTCGACGGCCGAGCGGAGCGCGGACAGGTCGGCCGCGCCGTCCGCGGCGGCGACGACGCGCAGCCCGAGGTCCCGGGCGCCCGCCACGTTCGGCGCGTCCACCGGCGGCACGACGAACTTCGTCCTCGCCGGCTGCGTCTTCGGCGTGGCCGTCCAGCCGAGCGCGATCCTCTCCTCGCCGCCTTCGCCGTGGATGCCGCGCGCGAGACGGGCGAGCAGGGCCAACTCCTCGAGCGAGGCGTGCGCCGAGGCCAGGAAGCGCAGGCGTCCCCGGAGCCCGTCGTTCGTCGATCCGAGCGCCGCGCGCAGCTGCACGAGCAGGTCGTGCCACGACGCCGGCTGGAGCGCGCCCGAGCCGTCGCGCGCCAGCGGGCGCTGCAGCCGGTCGTCCCCCTCGACCGCGTGGTAGTCGAACCGGCCGATGTCGCACATCCAGTACTCGTTCACGTCGAGGTTGAACCGCGGCGTGAGGCGGACGATGCGCGGGCCCTTCGCCCACTCGGGCTTGGCGCGCAGCCAGACCATGACGCTGCAGCCCTTCGAGCACCGGGTGCAGATCGTGTCGACCGCCGTCGCGTTGACCCACGGCCGCGACTGGAACCGGTAGTCCCTCGTCGTGATCGCGCCCACCGGGCAGACGTCCGCCAGGTTGCCGCTCAGGATCGAGTGGACCCCTTCTTCCTGGAACGTCTCGATCTGGCTGCCGTTGCCCCGGTCCTGGATGGAGATCTGGGCGTCGCCGTCCACGATGCGCATGAAGCGCACGCAGCGGGTGCAGAGGATGCACCGGTTGCGGTTGAGCATCAGCGTCGGGCCGAAGTCCACGTCGCCCCTGACGCCTTCGCCGTCGAACACGCGGCGCGGAAAGTCCATCCGGCTCGCCGCGGGGCCGTAGTCGTTCGAGTAGTCCTGCAGCGGGCACTCGCCGCCCTTGTCGCACACCGGGCAGTCGAGCGGGTGGTTGAGCAGGAGGAACTCGAAGACGGACGCCCGGGCCGCGACCACCTCGGGCGAGCGCGTGTCCACCACCATGCCCTCGGCGCACTCGGTCGAGCAGGCCGTCTGCAGCTTCGGCATCTTCTCGACGCGGACGATGCAGACCCGGCACGAGCCCTCGACCCCGAGGGCGGGGTGATAGCAGTAGAACGGGACGTCGATGCCCGCGTCGAGCGCGGCCTGCAGGACGGTCGTGCCCTTCTTGACCGTCAGGGCATGGCCGTCGATCGTCAGGGTGACGGTATCCATGATCCCCGGATGATATCACGCGGCGACGGGGCGGCAGGCCTGGCGGTGAAGACCCCCAGGGCGGCCTGGTCCCTGTTGATGTCCACCTTCCGGACGGCGCCGGTGAGCGGCACCCGGACCTCGGCGCGCCGGTCCGCGAGCTTGACCAGCACGGTGGCCACCCGGCCGTCCGACTGCTCCACCGTGACGGTGACCGGGACGTCGTAGACCTCGCCCGCCTGCTCCAGGTCGAGGACCGCCTCGCGCGCGCCGTCGCGCTCCTCGGTCCGCCAGGCGCAGGTCACCTGCGGGAGCCCCTCGCCGAGCACCCACTGGTCGAAGAACCTCCGCAGGTCGAGGCCCGACGCCTGCTCCATCGCGGCCCGCAGGTCGTCGGTGCCCGCCTTCTGGAACCGCCAGGTGTTGTAGAAGCGCCGCAGGCCGCCGAAGAACGCCTCGTCGCCGACCAGCCGCCGGAGCATGTGGAGCACCATCGCGCCCTTGTCGTAGACCACGGCGCGGAACACGCGGCGGTCCCCCTTGACGTGGC
>JAJXZZ010000431.1 GCA_021779795.1 Acidobacteriota bacterium
CAGGGGCGCCGGGCCCGGCAGCCGGCGACCCGGCGGGCGGCAGGCGCGTCGGCCCCGCGGGCGGGTTCGGCATGCCTCCAATTATCGCGCCGCCGGAGGGCGGGCTCCACGGCCGGGGCAAATTGCGGGCGAATCCTGCGAATACTGCGAGACAGGCCGCCGACGCCGGCCCTATAATCCCTGTCGTGCCCGCCGACTCGTCTCCTCGCATCCTCGAACGCCGCCTGGGTCCGCTCGACGCCGCGGCGATCGTCATCTCGAACGTGATCGGCGTCGGGATCTTCATCACGCCCCGCATCATCGCGTCGGCCGTGCCCAGCCCGATCGGGTTCCTGGCCGTCTGGCTCGCCGGCGGCCTGCTCGCCTTCGTCGGCGCCATGGCCTACGCGGAGCTGGGCACGCTGCGGCCGCGCTCGGGCGGCGAGTACGTCTACCTGCGCGAGGGCTACGGGCCGCTGGCGGCCTTCCTGACCGGGTGGACGTCGTTCGTGGCCGGCTTCGCGGGCGCCATGGCGGCCGGCGCGCTGGGCGTGTCCGATTATCTCGGCCGCTTCGTCCCCGCGGCGGCCGACGCGACGCCGCTCCTCACGATCCCGCTGCCGTGGGTGCCGCTGGTCTTCTCGCCCCGGACGATCGTGGCGCTGAGCGTCATCGCGGGCCTGGCGCTCATCCACGTCCGCGGCCTCGGGCCGGGGCGCGTGGTGCAGAACACGCTGGCCGGGATCAAGGTCGGCGCGCTGGCGCTGTTCGTCGCCCTCGGCCTCGGCTTCGGGCGGGGGAGCCTCGCGCACTTCACGGCCCCGCCGGCGGCGGCGGCCGGCTTCGACTGGCCGCTGGCCTTCATCGTGGTGATGTTCACCTACAGCGGGTGGAACGCCGCGTCGTACGTGGCCGAGGAGATCCGCGACCCCGCGCGCAACGTGCCGCGGGCGCTCGCGCTCGGCACCGGCGCCGTCGTGCTGCTCTACCTGTGCCTCAACTTCCTCTACGTGTACGCCGTGCCCGTCGGCGAGATGGCCAACGGCGCGTCGTCCGAGATCGCCATGGTGGCGGCCGACCGGCTGCTCGGCCCGCTGGCCGCCACGCTGCTGGGCGGCCTCGCGGTGGTCGTGCTGTCGGGCAGCCTCAGCGCGATGACGGTGGCCGGGCCGCGCGTCTACTTCGCGATGGCGCGCGACCGCGAGTTCTTCCCCGCGTTCGCCCGCGTCCACCCGCGGTTCCACACGCCCTGGGTGTCGATCGGCGCGCAGGCGCTCTGGAGCTCGCTGCTGGTGCTGACCGGCACCAAGGACCAGCTCGCCGAGTACACCGGGTTCGCGGTGCTCCTGTTCTCGGCCATCGCCGTGAGCACCGTGTTCGTCTTCAGGCGCCGGTGGCCCGGCGAGCCCCGGCCGTTCAAGGCGCTCGGCTATCCGATCGCCCCGGCCGTCTTCGTCGTCGTGTCGCTGCTCATCATGGGGGCGGCGATCAAGGGCCGTCCCGGCCCGTCGCTGATCGGGGCGATCATCATCGCCTCGGGGATCCCGCTCTACCTGCTGTTGCGCTGGAGGCTCACCAGGACCGCCCGGTCCTGACGCGGAGGAGCGCCCACAGCGTGGCCAGCGCCAGCAGGCCGTCGGTGGCCGCGAACGCCAGGTAGGCGGGCGGCGAGTGGCGGACGACGTGGTCGGCCACGAACAGCAGCGCCCCCACGCCCTTGAGGAACACGCCCATCACCCACAGGTAGCCGCGGCAGGCGTCGGGCCGGCGGTACGGCAGGAGGTAGCCGATCCCCACCGCCAGGAGGAACAGGCCGTTCAGGTCGGCGTGGATGGGCGGCACCGGCGCCGGCACGCCGAGCGCCGAGGCGAGCAGGCCCTGGCCGAAGAGCAGCGCGAGGCCCAGCAGGACGTCGTAGACGCCCGAGATCGCGGCGACGGCCACGAGCGGGCGCGCGTCAGGACCAGGTCGATCGAACATGGCGGCGGGACCGTCTCCTGAGGATCCAATACACCAGCAGGAGGAGGCTGACCAGCAGGATCTCGGGGAGGAACTCGTGCGTCAGCAGGGAGACGTCCTCGCCGACCGACGCGAACCAGGCGATGATGGCGTGCACTCGGACGCTCCTCGGATCGCGCGACGGGCGGACAGTGTCCGCCCGTCAGCGGCGACGCCCGGCCGCGGCGTCAGCGTGTCGAGAGAAGCTGCAGCTCGCCGCGGTAGGTGACCGTCTGGTCCGGGTCGATGCGGACGTCGAAGCCGACCGTCCGGTACCCCGGCGCCCTGATCTCGACGTGGTGCGGCCCCGCCTCGAGCTCCAGGCGCTGGAAGACGCCGTCGAAGTCGTCCACCGTGCCCGCCAGGTTGCCGTCCACGTAGACCTCGGCGCTCTTCGGCTCGACCTTCAGCTTGAGGCCGCCCTGGCCGACGGGCTCTTGACCGTAGTAGCCCTCCTCGCCGTAGTAGGCGGGCTCGGCCCACAGCGGATCCCAGACGTAGCCGTACGGGTAGGTCCAGTAGCCCCACCAGAACGGGTCGTAGTAGAGCGAGCTGTAGAACCCGAAGCCGGCGAACAGCCAGGGGTTGTAGCCCCAGTTGATGTCATGGCCGGGGTAGTAGGGCGGCGGCGGCGTGTTCGGCCGGACGACGGCCTGGCCGATGACGGCCGTGCCCGGGTTCGGGCGCGCGCCGCTCGGCACGGCGTAGTCGTAAGGGGCGCCGTAGATCCGGCGTCCGCCGATGCCGCCAGCCGTCGCGGTGCGGCCCGTCGGGGCGCCGCGCCACGCGGTCCCGCGGGGCGAGGAGCCGTACGGGGTCACGGGCCTGTAGGCCGGGCCCGACCTGACGACCGGCGCCGAGCCTCCCCAGGACCCGCCTCCCCGGACGACGGCTCCGCCGCCTCCGGCGTGGCCTCCCGCGGGCGCGCCCC
>JAJXZZ010000432.1 GCA_021779795.1 Acidobacteriota bacterium
GACGCGGCGATCCAAGTACGGCCTCAAGGCCCTCCTGCTGCTGGCCCGCGAGTACGACCGCGGCCCGATTCTTGCCTCGGAACTCGCCGAGCGCGAGGCGATCCCCGCCAAGTTCCTCCAGGGCATCCTGCTCGACCTCAAGCGCCGCGGCCTCGTCGGCAGCCGCCGCGGCGTCGGCGGCGGCTACCGCCTCGCCCGCGACCCGGCCACGATCGACTTCGGCGAGATCGTCCGCATCCTCGAGGGCCCGCTGGCGCTCACCCCGTGCGTCAGCCAGACCGCCTATCACCGCTGCGAGGAGTGCGCCGACGAGCGGCGGTGCGGCATCCGCCTGGTCATGAAGCAGGTGCGCGACCAAACGGCGCGCATCCTCGAGGGGGCCACCCTGGCCGGCGTCAACGCGGCCGTGGACAGGACCGGGAAGAGCCGGAGGAAGAGAGGGAGGGAGGGAGGGAGAGAGAGAAGTACGAAGTACGAAGTACGAAGTACGAAGTAGGAAGTAGGAAGTAGGAAGTAGGAAGTAGGAAGTAGGAAGTAAGAAGTAAGAAGTAAGACGGGACAATCTTGCGATCTGGCGATCTGGCGATCTGGCGAACTGCCGATCTTGCGAGCTGGCGAGCTGGCAACCGGGCGATCTGGCGAGCTGGGGATCTGACGATCTGGCGAGCCGGCGGGCGGGCGAAGAACCGAACTGGTGAGCCGAGGAGCGGGTGACGTGAGGAAGTGGCGAACCGGCGTCGCGTGCGGGTGCGCCGTTCTCGGCGCGGCGGTGTGGACGGCCGGCGCGTGCCGTTCTGCCGCGCCGTCGGCCCGCCCGGCGCTGCTCAACGTGTCCTACGACCCGACGCGGGAGTTCTACCAGGAGATCGACGCCGCGTTCAACCGGTCGCGCGCGGCCGACGGCCTGGCGGCCGTGACGATCCACCAGTCGCACGGCGGCTCGGGCCAGCAGGCGCGCTCGGTCATCGACGGCCTCGAGGCCGACGTGGTCACGCTGGCCCTCGCGTACGACATCGACGCCGTCGCCGCGCGCGGTCTCCTCGCCGACGACTGGCAGCGCCGCCTGCCGGACCGCAGCACGCCCTACACCTCGATCGTCGTGTTCCTGGTCCGGCACGGCAACCCGAAGAGGATCGTGGACTGGGCCGACCTGGCCAGGCCCGGCGTCGCCGTCATCATGCCGAACCCGAAGACCTCGGGCGGCGCGCGGTGGACCTACCTGGCCGCGTGGGGATACGCCCGGTCGCTCCCCGGCGGCAGCGACGACACGGCGCGCGCGTTCGCGGCCCGCGTCTTCCGCAACGTGCCGGTGCTCGACTCGGGCGCCCGCGCCGCGACGACCACGTTCGTGCAGCGGGGCATCGGCGACGTGCTCGTGACGTGGGAGAGCGAGGCGCTGCTGGCGATCGAGAAGGTTGGGGGCGACCGCGTGTCGATCGTCGTGCCCTCGATCACCATCCTCGCCGAGCCGCCGGTCGCCGTGGTCGATGCCGTCGTCGATCGGCGGGGCACCCGGCGCGAGGCCGAGGCCTACCTGGCGTTCCTCTACACGCTGGAGGCGCAGGAGATTGCCGCGCGGCACTTCTTCCGGCCGAGGGACCCGCGGGTGCTCGCGCGGCACCGGGCCCGGTTCCCCGAGGTCCGCCTGCTGACGATCGACGGGGACTTCGGCGGCTGGGCGACGGCGCAGCGGGCGCACTTCGCCGACGGCGGCACGTTCGACCAGATCTTCCGGGAGGGGAGGTAGGGCATGCGGACGCGCCCGCGCCGCCGCGTCCTTCCGGGCTTCGGGCTGTCGCTCGGCTTCACGGTGGCCTACCTGGGCCTGCTCGTGCTGCTGCCGCTCAGCGGCCTCGCGCTGCACGCGCGGCGGATGACGTGGGCCGGCTACGTCGCGGCCGTCACGAGCGAGCGGGCGCTGGCGGCGTTCGGCCTGAGCCTCGGGGCGGCGCTGGCGGCGGCGGCCATCAACGCGGCGTTCGGCCTGCTGGTCGCTTGGGTGCTCGTGCGGTACACCTTCCCGGGCCGCCGGCTGGTGGGCGCGTGCGTGGACCTGCCGTTCGCCCTGCCGACCTCGGTGGCGGGCATCGCGCTCACGGCCGTCTACGCGCCGACCGGGTGGATTGGCCGGCTGTTCGCGCCCTGGGGCCTGCAGGTGGCCTTCACGCGGATCGGCGTCGTCGTCGCGCTGACGTTCATCGGCCTGCCGTTCGTCGTCCGCGCGGTGCAGCCGGTGCTGGAGGACCTGGACGCCGAGGTGGAGGAGGCGGCCCAGAGCCTCGGGGCCACCCGGTGGCAGACGTTCCGGCGCGTGCTGCTGCCGTCGATCGGACCCGCGCTGGCCGCCGGTTTCACGCTCGCCTTCGCCCGGGCCCTCGGGGAGTACGGCTCGGTGGTCTTCATCTCGGGCAACCTCCCGATGCGCACCGAGGTGGTGACGCTGCTGATCGTGGCGCGCCTGGAGCAGTTCGACTACGCGGGGGCCACGGCGATCGCGGCGACGATGCTGGCCGTGTCGTTCGCGCTGCTGCTGGCGATCAACGTGATCCAGGGCTGGAGCCGGCGCCGGGAGGCGGCGGCATGACCGGCGGCGCGGCCCGGCCGACCGAGTCGCCCGCGGTGCGGGCGGGGCTGACGCTCGCCGCGCTCGGCTTCCTGGCCTGCTTCCTGCTCGTGCCGCTGGCGGCCGTGTTCGCCGAGGCGTTCGCCGAGGGCACGCGGCGCTACGTGCTCGCGCTGGTCGAGCCGGCGGCCCTCTCGGCGATGCGCCTGACGGCGCTGGCGGCGCTGGTCGCGGTCCCGCTCAACACGGCGTTCGGCCTGGCGGCCGCGTGGGCGCTGGCGCGCTTCGAGTTCCCCGGCCGTGGCCTGCTGGTGACGCTGATCGACCTGCCGTTCGCCGTGTCG
>JAJXZZ010000042.1 GCA_021779795.1 Acidobacteriota bacterium
GACGCAGGCGGGGCGCGGGTCTCGGGCTGCGGGCCATAGGCGCCAATCTTAGCGCGAATCGGCGCCGCCGCGGCTGCCGGCCGCGCGTTGTCGGCCCCGGCGCCCATCGTGTATAGTGAGGCCCGTGGCCGTCCACCTGGTCGAACACCCGCTCGTGCAGGATACGCTGCTCGTGCTGCGCAACGCGCAGACCGGGGCCGCCGTCTTTCGGCGCATGGCCAGGCGGATCAGCGTGCTGCTGGCGGCCGAGGCCCTTCGCGACCTGCCCACCGTGCCCTCGCGCGTGGCGACGCCGATGGGCGAGGCCGAGGGGCGCCGCATCGGCGCGGACGTCGTGGTGGTGCCGGTCCTGCGGTCCGGCCTCGGCATGCTCGACGCCGTCCTCGAACTGCTGCCGTCGGCGCGCGTCGGCCACATCGGCCTGCAGCGCGACGAGGCGACGGCCGTCGCCTCGCAGTACTACGCCAAGCTGCCGAACGGCCTCGCCGGCAGCTACGTCCTGATGATCGACCCGATGCTGGCCACCGGCGGGAGCGCCGCGGCGGCCCTCGACGTGCTCGAGCGGGCCGGCGCCCGCGAGATCCGCATCCTCTGCATCGTCGCGGCCCCGGAGGGCATCGCACTGGTCGAGCGGCGGTTCCCGGACGTCCGGATCTACACGCCGGTGATCGACCGGGGGCTCGACGACCGCAAGTTCATCGTCCCGGGGCTCGGGGACTTCGGCGACCGCCTGTACGGCACGCTCTGACACGGGCCGGGCCGCGGGTCGGTGGTGTGGAGACGGAGATGGCCAAGAAGCGCGAACCGCGAGCACGGGTGGAGCGCGCCGGCCGCCGGGCCGGCGCGCTCGCGCCCCTCCCCTCGGACGAGCACGTCTGGCACACGGCGATCACGCGGATCCAGCCGAACGAGATCCTGGTCCGCGGCTACGCGCTCGACGAGCTGATGGGCCGCCTGTCGTTCGCCGAGTGCACCTACCTGATCCTGCGCGGCGAGCTGCCGTCGCCGACCATCGGCCGGCTGTTCGGGGCGGTGCTCGTGGCGTCGATCGATCACGGCGTCACGCCCCCGTCCACGCTGGCGGCCCGGAACGTCGCGACGACCGGCGCGCGGCTGCGCTCGTCGGTGGCCGCGGGCGTGCTGGGCTTCGGGATGCACCACGGCGGCGACATCGAGGGGTGCATGCGCGTGCTGCAGGACGGGCTGGCGAAGATGCGGGAAGGGGCGACGTTCACCGGCGCGGCCGAGGCGCTCGTCCACTCGTACGCCGCGTCGGGCCAGCGCCCGCCGGGCTTCGGCCACCGCATCCACACGCACGACCCGCGGGCCACGCGGCTGCTCCAGATGGCGCACGAGCTCGAGCTGGACGGCGAGCACGTCCAGATGGCCCGCACGATCGAGCGCGTGGCCGCGGCCCGCCCGGAGGCCGCCGAGCGGCCCTGGCCGCTCAACCTCGACGGAGCCATCGCGGCCGTCTGCGGCGATCTCGGCTTCGAGCCCGAGCTGGGCAACGCGCTGTTCCTGATCGCGAGGATTCCCGGCCTCGTGGCGCACGTCCACGAGGAGCGCTGCCGCCAGCAGCCGATGCGCCAGATCGACCCGCGGCACGCCGTCTACGACGGCCCGCCGCCCAGGCGGCTTCCCGAGACGCGGAAGTAGCGCGGGGCCGTTGAGCGGTGTTGTCGGGAACGGCCGACTTGGGTTACACTCGGTGTTCTGTCGGGACGGGCACTTAGATCAGCGGTTAGATCGCCTGCTTCACACGCAGGAGGTCACTGGTTCGAATCCAGTAGTGCCCACCATCCTCACCCCGGCCTCCCGCCCGCCAGCCCCCGCGATCCCGGCTACTTCTTCTTCGCCTGGGCGATCAGCACGGTGAGCATCTTCGCGTACCGCGCGTCGGCGTCGGCGAACGCCTTGGCGTAGGCCTCCTCGCTCGCCATCTTCTGCTTCTTCCAGTCGCCGTCGAACGCGTAGGCCGTGTTGCCGACGTCGTACGTGTCGATGCGCGCATCCTCCTGCTTCGGCTTCAGGCCGTCGGCGCCCATGTCCATCACCAGGACCCGCGTGCCGGGAACGGAGGCGCTGTTGAGGTCGGTGTAGACCTCGCGGTATTCCTTCTTCGCCAGCCGATCGTTGAGGATCGAAGGCACCGAGTAGCGGGATGAGACCACGAGCAGCTGGCTGCCCTGGAAGTAGAGGGCCGCCACGTAGAGGTCCGGGGCGGACGGGTCCCTGGCGGCGATGGCGTCAACCTGCCCCTTGTCGAGCAGGGCAGTCAGCTCCTGCGCCAGGGCCGCCGACTTGGAATCCTGCGCCCAGGCCGAAGAGGACAGCGCGAACACGGAGAGAAGAACCGCCAGGAAGGCAACACGCCATGCATACGTCGGTCTCATAGGAACTCCCCGGGTGAGAGAAGGCCACAGCCGAGCGTCAACGCGAGTGTGTTCTATCATTCGCGGCCGCCCGCGTCAATTCTCTTCTCTGTCGGGGCAAGCCCTGCGGGGAAACACGACGCAGCCGGCGGACGGCCAGACGCCGCGGTGGGGGCAGCGGTCCGGCGGACGCCCGCGGCAGGCGTCCGCCCCGCGATCGATCACCCGATGAACAGCGGGTCGTCGTCCTCCAGCGGACGGGCGGCCGCGCGCTCGCGCTGCGCGCTCCGGACGGCGCCGATTGCCGCGCCGACCGCGGCCAGCCAGGCCCTCCCCTCCCTGGCCGGCGCCGTGACGACGCCCCGCACCAGGCGGCTGGTCTCGTCGATCCGCAGGGCCAGGTCGTTGAACACCCGGTCCGCCCGCTCGACCTGCACGAGCGCCAGTTCGCTCACGCGCGCGGCGTTCTCGGCGACCGCCGTCGCATGGGACACCAGCGGCCGGATGTCGCGCTCGACGCGTTCGCCCAGGTCCCGCACCTGCCGGGCCAGGCGCAGGCCCGCGACGGCGAGCGCGATCTGAATCGCCGCCGTCACCAGCGTCGCGGCCGCAATCACGCCCAACAGCACGACCGCCGCTGTGCTCACGCCGTCTCCTTCTCGCGGGCCTCCCGGTAGGCGTCGCGGCCGCGCTCGATCGCCCCACTGAGCGTTTCGCGCTGGCGCGCCAGCGCCTCGCGGGCCTGGCGGGCGGTCTCGGCCGCCTTGTCGCGTCCCTCGCGGGCCTTCTCGGTCAGGAACTCCCGCGTCTCCTTGCCGGCGGCCGGGGCGAACAGCAGCGCCACCGCCGCGCCCGCGACCGCGCCGAGGACAAACGAAGTCAAAATCTTGCCGGCATTGCCGCTGTCGTCGCTCATGACGCTCTCCTTGAAGGCTGCGCACCGTGGCCAGAGGGGCCCAAGACCGATCTTCTCATATACTGGCCCCTCTCGTACCAACTGTCCAGTCGGGCGGCGCGGGCGCGCCCCGGCGCCCCCCCCTCACGCCCCGGCGGCCTCTTCCAGCCCCAGCTCCTGCCGCTTGAGCGCCTTGATCCGGTCGCGCAGGACGGCGGCGCGCTCGAAGTCCAGGTTGGCGGCCGCCTCGCGCATCTCGCGCTCGAGGCCGGCCACGTGGGCGTCGAGATCGGCCTGCGTACGGAAGCCGGGCGCGGCCCCCACGGCCGGCGCCGCCACGTAGTCGCGCTCGTAGACGCTCGACAGGACATCGTCGATCCCCTTGACGATCGAGGCGGGCGTGATGCCGTGGGCGGCGTTGAAGGCCTCCTGGGTCCGGCGCCGGCGGTCGGTCTCGGCGATGGCGGTCCGCATCGACTCGGTGATCGTGTCGGCGTACATCACCACGCGCCCGTCCACGTTGCGCGCCGCCCGGCCGGAGGTCTGGATGAGCGAGCCCGCCGACCGCAGGAACCCCTCCTTGTCGGCGTCGAGGATCGCCACCAGCGCCACCTCGGGCAGGTCGAGGCCCTCCCGCAGCAGGTTGATGCCGATGAGCACGTCGAACGCGCCGCGCCTGAGGTCGCGGAGGATCTCGACGCGCTCGAGCGTGTCGATGTCCGAGTGCAGGTAGCGCACGCGGACGCCCAGTTCCTGGTAGTACTGCGTCAGGTCCTCGGCCATCCGCTTGGTCAGCGTCGTCACCAGCACCCGCTGGCCCCGCTCGGCGTGGCGGCGGATCTCCTCGAGCAGGTCGTCCACCTGCCCCGCGACCGGCCTGACCTCGATGGGCGGGTCGGTGAGGCCGGTCGGCCGGATGATCTGCTCGACGACGACGCCGCCGGCCTGGGCCAGCTCGAAGGGGCCCGGCGTCGCCGACACGAAGACGACCTGGTGCGTGCGGGCCTGCCACTCGTCGAAATCGAGCGGGCGGTTGTCGAGCGCCGACGGCAGGCGGAAGCCGAAGTCCACCAGCACCTGCTTGCGCGACCGGTCGCCGTGGTACATCCCGCGGATCTGCGGCACGGTCTGGTGGCTCTCGTCCACGAACACGACGGCGTCGGCCGGCAGGTAGTCGAGCAGCGTCGGCGGCGGCTCGCCCGGCGCGCGGCCGGTGAGGTGCCGGGCGTAGTTCTCGATGCCGTGGCAGTAGCCGATCTCGCGGATCATCTCGAGGTCGAACATCGTCCGCTGGTGGAGGCGCTGGGCCTCGAGCAGCTTGCCCTCGGCCTCGAGCGCCGCCCGGCGCTCGGCCAGCTCCGCCTTGATCGAGGCGATGGCCTGCCGCGTCCGGTCGCGGGTCGTGACGAAGTGCGACTTCGGGTAGATCGCCAGGCGCTCGGGCCGCCGCGAGGCGCGGCCCGTCAGCGGATCGAAGACGGCCAGCCCGTCGATCTCGTCGCCGAACAGCTCGATCCGGATCGCCTGCTCCTCGTAGGACGGGTAGACCTCGATGATGTCGCCGCGCACGCGGAAGGTGCCGCGCGCGAACTCGACGTCGTTGCGCTCGTACTGGATGTCGACCAGCTGCCGCAGGATCTGCTCGCGCCCGATCGGCTGCCCCCGCTCGAGCGGCACCGCCATCCCGTAGTACGCCTCCGGCGACCCGAGGCCGTAGATGCACGACACGCTGGCCACGATGACGACGTCGCGGCGCTCGAAGAGCGAGCGGGTGGCCGACAGGCGCATCCGGTCGATCTCGTCGTTGATCGTCGCTTCCTTCTCGATGTAGGTGTCGCTCGCGGGGACGTACGCCTCGGGCTGGTAGTAGTCGTAGTAGCTGACGAAGTACTCGACGGCGTTGGAGGGGAAGAAGCGGCGGAACTCCTGGTAGAGCTGCGCCGCGAGCGTCTTGTTGTGGACCATCACGAGCGCCGGCCGGTTCACCCGCGCGATGACCTGCGCCATGGTGAACGTCTTGCCCGACCCGGTGACGCCCAGCAGGACCTGGCGCGGGTCACCGCGGTCGAGCCCCTCGACGAGCTCGACGATCGCCCGGGGCTGGTCGCCCTGCAGGTCGAAGTCGGAGACGAGGTCGAATCGGTCCATCACTCCCCCGGGGGCGGGCCGCCGGGGCCGAGCGGCGCGTAATACCCCTGCCGCGTGCGGACCCTGGCGCCGGTCAGCCCGGGACGGACGACCCGGATCTCGACCTTCCGCCACGCCCCGTCGTGGCCCGGGTTGGCCGACACGAACCCGAGCGTGTACTGCGCGTCGATCTCGGCCCGCACCTGCCGGTAGGCCTGCTCGAGGTCGGCGGCCGACGCCGGGAAGAACGCCTGCCCGCCGGTCACGTCCGCCATCCGTTGCAGCCGCGCCCGCTGGTCGAACGCGGCGCCCGACGACTGGTGCTCGAGCAGGCCGACGACGTGCACCGTCGCGTCGGAGGCCTTCAGCAGCCCGAGCAGGTCGGCGAAGGGCAGGCTGCTCGCGTTGTCGCCGCCGTCGGTGTAGACCACCAGGACCCGGCGCCCCTCCTGCTGGGACGCGGCGTCGAGGTAGACCGCCATGGCGTCCCAGAGCGCGGTGTCCCCCTCGGCCCGGCGGCCGCGGACGCGCTCGGCCAGCCGCGCGAAGTCGGCCTGGCCGAAGCGCGACACGCGCACCTCGGTGTCGAAGTCCACGAGCGTGTAGTCCCGCGCCTCCTGCAGCCCGTCGAGAAACTTCACCGCCGCGTCGCGCGCGAACCGGAGGTCCCTGTCCATGCTGCCCGAGATGTCGAGCAGCGCCCCGAGGTGCAGGTCCACCGGCGCGCGCCGGGCGGCGCCGCCGCCGGCCTGCGCGTCGCACGGCACGAAGAGCCGGACCGCCTGCTTCCGGCCGTCCTCGTAGACCTCGACGTCGCCCTCCCGGAGATCGGTGACGACGCGCCCCTTCCGGTCGACGACGCTGAAGCCGAAGGTCACCAAGTCCACGCCGCTGCGGAACGTGCGCTGCGGGCCGGGGGCCGGCCGGGCGGCCAGGACGGCGACGCACGACCCGACCGCGGCGGCGCACGCCGCGGCGGCGAGCGGAACGCGAAGTATCCTGCGCATCGTGTGCCCCTCGGACGGCGCGCCGGAGAGACCCGCTCGTTTGAGTATAATAGGAGGTTGGCGCCGATGGACCGTGATCTCTTCGCCACACCGCCGACGTTGGCCACACGATGAGGTGCCTGGGCGTCTGCCAGTCCGAGTTCGTCGTGCGAATCCTGGAGACCGCGCTGGCCTCCAGCTTCGAGACCGACTTCCTCGTCGAGAGCCGCCCGCTGGCGCGCCGGCTGCACGCGGCCGGCATCGACGTGGCGGTCGGCGCCCCGACGCGGACCGACACCTATCTCAAGTCGGACCTCTCCCCCGCGGCCTGCGTCATCGTCGAGGACACCCGGCGCCCGGCCGTCAAGCGGACGCTCGCCGCGCTCGCCGACGCCGGGGCCACGCTCGTCTACGTGCTCGGCCTGGGCGACGACGCGCGCCGGGCCGACGATCTGCGCGCCGCGTTCCCGGACGTCTCGTACCTCACCATGTCGGAGCTGTTCGGCGGCCCGCTGGTCACCGAAATCAGCCGGTCGCTGACGCGGGCGCGCGTGCAGCAGTACCAGCGGTACTTCGCCGACGCCGACCGGGTGCTGATCCTGCTCCACAACGACCCCGACCCGGACGCGATGGCCAGCGGGCTGGCGCTGCGGAGCATCCTGCGCCGGACCAAGGCCACCGCGATCCTCGGCACGCTGCAGGGGGTGACCCGCCCCGAGAACCTGCGGATGGCGAACCTGCTCGACATCCAGGTCGAGCCGGTGACCCCCGCCTCGGTCGGCGAGTTCGACCGCGTCGCGATGGTGGACGTCCAGCCGCACTATTTCGGCGAGCTGTTCGACAAGGTTGACCTGGTGATCGACCACCACCCGCC
Source organism: Acidobacteriota bacterium (assembly GCA_021779795.1). Lineage (GTDB taxonomy): Bacteria > Acidobacteriota > Vicinamibacteria > Vicinamibacterales > Fen-181 > FEN-299. Next base: position 7,258 of record JAJXZZ010000042.1, read on the forward strand.
GCGCACCGGCTACGTCGCCGTCTTCAAGGACATCCGGCCCGACTACGGATCGACCTCGACGATCCTCACCGAGCACCTCCGGGCCGTGGACGTGAGCATCTCCGAGCGCACCGCGACCGCCCTGCTCTACGCCATCAAGTCCGACACGCTGTTCTTCAACCGCCAGGTCAACCGGGTCGATCTCGAGGCCTTCTCGTTCCTCTACCCCCTGTCCGACGCGACGCTGGTCCGCAAGATGGAGGGGTCGGAGGTCACGGTCGAGCGGCTCGAGTTCGTCATGCGCGCCTTCGCGGCCGGCCGGCGCGAGGACCAGGTGTTCAGCGCCTTCCTGGGGGAGACGCCCCGCGAGGACCTGATCGCCTACGTCGCCGACTTCTTCCTGCAGCTCGAGGAGATCGGCTGGACGATCGTCGGCGGCATCGTCAAGGACATGCTGGTCATCTCGGTGCGGAACCTGGGCTACTCGCGCAACGCGGGCGAGTGGGCGCGCAAGTTCTTCTCGTCGATCGGCAGCGCCGGCGGGCACCGGTCGATGGCGAAGGCGGTCGTGCCGATGGCGGCCTTCCGCGAGGCGTTCGGCACCGTCGACGGACCCGACATCAGCCAGCGGCTGCTCGAGATGGCGGTGAGCTTCCTGCGCGAGCACCAGCCCGCCGACCGCCGCCGCGGCTAGCCCCTCCCGCGGGCTAGCCCAGCGCCTGGTCGAAGTCCGCGATGAGGTCGGCCTCGTCCTCCAGGCCGATCGACACCCGCAGCATCCCGGCGGTGACGCCCGCGCGGGCCAGCTCCTCGTCGCTGTAGTTGTAGTGCGAGGTCAGCACCGGCAGGCTGACCAGGCTGTCAACGCCGCCCAGGCTGGTCGCCCGGCGGACCACCTCCAGGCGATCGAACACCCGCGACGCCCCGTCGAGGCCGCCCGGCACCTCGAAGGTGACCATCCCGCCGAACCCCGTCATCTGCGCCCGCGCCACCTCGTGGTCGGGGTGCGACGCCAGGCCCGGGTAGTAGACGCGCGTCACGCGCCGATCCTGGTCCAGGAAGCGCGCGACCGCCTCGGCCGACCGGTTGTGCTGCGCCATCCGGACGGGCAGCGTCTTCAGCCCCCGGGCGAGCGCGAACGCGGCCAGCGGGTCCATCACCCCGCCCAGGTACCGCCGCATCAGGTCCACGCGCTTCAGCAGCGCCCGCGGGCCGGTCACCGCGCCGCCGGTGACGTCGGAATGGCCGTTGAGGTACTTGGTCGCGCTCTGCATCGCCAGGTCAACGCCGAGGGCGAGCGGCTGCTGGTTGATCGGGCTGGCGAACGTGTTGTCGAGCACCGACAGGACGCCCGCCGCGCGGCAGGCCCTGGCCACGCGCGCCACGTCCAGGCAGCGCAGCGTCGGGTTGATCGGCGACTCGATCCAGCACAGCGCCGTGCGCTCGGTGAACAGCGACTCGGGCTCGGCCAGCTCCTCGATCGTCGCGAAGCGGACGTCCACCTGGAACCGCCGCAGGACGTCGTTGACCAGGTGGAACGTCCCGCCGTAGATCGCCGAGCTGCACAGCAGCTGGTCGCCCGGGCTCAGGAACGTCCAGAGAATCGTCGAGACCGCCGCCATCCCCGAGGCGAAGGCCAGCGCCCCCTCCGCGCGGTCGAGCGCGGCGATCTTCTCCTCGGTCACGACGATCGTCGGGTTCGCGTAGCGCGAGTAGAGATACTTGTCGACCGTTCCTTCCTGGTAGCGCCGCACCTCGTCGGCGTTCTCGAACAGGAACGTGGTCGTCTCGTAGATCGGCACGTTCACCGAGTCGGCGCGCACCGGCGCGTCCTCGCCCCGGTGAATCAGTTCGGTCGACAGTCCCCTCGGCTTCATCGGCGGAGTGCTCCTCTTCACGGCGCGTCGGACAGGGGCGCGGCGCCCGGCTCCGGGCCGCCGGCCTCGGCCGCCCGGCCCTCGTCGGCCCGGGTTCCCTTCCGCGCGCCCGCCAAGTCGAGTCGCTCGCCGCTCGCCCCGACCACGGGGTCGATGAACTGGCGGTAGGCGTCCTCGTATCCACGGTCCACCAGCTCCGAGAGCTTCACGTGGCGGTCGGACCGCTCGTCGTAGCAGCCCGCGACGTCGAGCGGGCCGATCGGGTTGTAGCTCGGGCAGACCGCGTAGAGGCCGCGGAACGCGCCCGCGGCCAGCGCCGCCGACCGCATCGCGGCGGCATCGGCCCCGGCCAGGTAATCGCTCACGCGCCCGCGCCAGTCGCTGCGCGGCAGGCTCAGCCGGTGGGGGCCGTCCAGCTCGGGAAAGGCCGAGACGACGATCACCTGCTCGACCCCCGCCAGCGGCAGCTCGGCCAGGATGCGATCCATGGCGCCCGGCCGGGCCGCCACGCGGTGGGCCTCCCCGCACCAGTAGCTCTCGGGCGGGAACTCCATCAGCCGTACCTCGGTGGCCACCGGCAGGGTGACGCTGGCGAGCACGGCGTCGACCACGTGGTCGCGGCTCACGCCGGCCAGGTCGAATCCCTCGGCCAGGCGGCGATCGCCCGCCGGCCCCTCGCTCGTCCGGAAGAAGTCGCGCCGGTGCCGCTCGCCGATGAGGGCGAAGACGAGGTCGCGGCGCATGTCGAGGTCGTGCACCGTGAGCAGCAGCTCCCGGAAGCCGGGCTGCCCGAGGTTGTCGCGCAGCAGCTCGGTGTAGGCGCGGCTCAGGTCCGCCGGCCGCGGCCGCCGCCCGCCGGCGGCGCCGCCGACCAGCTGCCAGACCCCCTGGAGCACGGCGCGCCAGGCGCCGCGCGCCGACAGCGGCGCCCCCGCGATCCGCCACCAGATCGGCGCGTCGTCACGCCGGCTGCCGCCGCCCCGGACGAGGGCCACGATCAGCAGCACGGCGAGCACGCCGACCAGCAGCGCCATCGACAGCATGAAGGCGCGCGGGAGCAGCGAGGGAAGGAAGCCGGGGTCGAACGCCGAGTCGACGACCGACGTGTAGGCCTTGGTCAGCCCCCCACCCGACGACGACCCCGCCAGCCGGAGGAGGAACCCGAAGGGGTACACGACGAGGCCGGCGACCAGCACGAGCAGCGGCAGCAGCACCACCGCCAGCGACGCGGCGAGCGCCCAGGCGCCGGCGCGGATGACCGCCCGGACGCGGTAATACCGGGAGGGGGCGTCGGACCGCCACAGCCCCTCGTCGCTCCACAACCCGGCGCCGCCGTCGATCGCCGCGAACAGGGCCGAGGCGGCCCCCATCCCGGTGCCCGCCACCAGGTCGATCTTGACGCCCGCCTCCTGGAGCGCGCGCAGGACGCCGGCGTGATAGGCCCCGGCCGTGCCGCTGCCCGTCAGGACGAGCGCGGTGCGCAGCTGGGGCGAGTAAGGCTGTCTGGCCGAGGCGGATGGGCCGGTCACGGGCGGCGCCCCCGGCCCGTCATAGGGCGTCGTAGATGGTGACGAGCCTGACGATCTCGAGATGCCGGACGCCGTTGGGCGCCTGCACGGTCACCTCGTCGCCAGGTTCCTTGTTGAGCAGCGCGCGGCCGATCGGAGACCCCGGGGAGATCAGGCCCTTGCTCGGGTCGGCCTCCTCCGGCATCACCAGGCGGTAGGTGAGCTTCTCCCCTCCCCCGTCGGTCACGTCCACGATCGACCCGAGGCCCACCTTGTCGGTCGGCAGCTTGTCGAGGTTGAGCAGCGAGATCTCGGCCACGCGCTTCTTGAGCATGGCGATGCGGGCTTCCACCAGCCGCTGCCGCTCCTTGGCCGCCTGGTACTCGGCGTTCTCGCTGAGGTCGCCCAGCTCGCGCGCGCGGCGGATTTCCTTGGGCAGTTCCGAGCGCAACTCGCGCTCGAGCACCTGGATCTCCTCCTCGAACCTCTTGACCAGCTGTTCCTTGATGGCCATTCGAAAGCGTCCCGTTTCACGGCCCGCGCCGCGCCCGTGGGCAGGCCCACCCCGCCCGGGCCCCCGGCGCCTGCGTCCCTGGCGTGTGCCTGCGATTCTAACATACGGCCCGCGCTCTCCGGCTATGATGGGAAGCGTCATGCGCTCGCTCTCGAGTCGCCACCACCCACTCGTGGCCGCCTTCCGCGAGCTGGCGCGCTCGCGCGCCGGCGAGGCGCACCCCCTCCTGCTCGACGGCGCGCACCTGCTGGCCGAGGCGATGGCCGCCGGCCTCCCGCTCCAGACCGTCGCCTTCACGGCGCGCGCGCTCCAGGCGCCCGAAACCTCGGCCTTGGCCGGGGCGCTGACGGGCTCCGCGGCCGACCTGGTCGAGGTGTCGGAGCCGATGATGGCCGCGATGAGCCCGGTGGCCGCCCCGTCGGGCATTGTCGCCATGGCGGCCCGTCCGGCCTCCTCGATCGATCGCGTCCTCGAGGCGGCCCCCGCGCTCGTCGTGGCCGCCGTGGACGTGCAGGAGCCCGGCAACGTGGGCGCCATCGTGCGGGCGGCCGAGGCCGGCGGGGCGACGGGCGCCGCGTTCTGCGGCGCGAGCGCCGACCCGTGGGGCTGGAAGGCGCTGAGGGGATCGATGGGCAGCGCGCTGAGGCTGCCGCTGGCCGCCGATGCCGACACCCTCCGCCTCGTCGCCGCCGCCCGGTCGAGCGGCATCCGCGTCGTCGCCGCCGTGCCGAGGGGCGGCGAACGCCCCGACTCGGTGGATCTGCGCCGGCCGGCCCTGCTCCTGTTCGGGGGCGAAGGTCCCGGACTCCCCGAGGCCGTGACGGCCGAGGCCGATGCGCGCGTGTCGATCCCGATGCGCCCGCCGGTCGAGTCGCTGAACGTCGCCGTCTCGGTCGCGCTGCTCGTGTACGAAGCGGCCCGCCAGAGGGGGACCGTGTAGGCCCGGCCGCCCGGCCGCGCCCAGGACGACATGATGAACACCGGCAATCTCTTCGACACCGGCGAGGAACCGGATCCGCGGCCGGCCGCGCCCCTCGCCGACCGCATGCGCCCCCGGACGTTCGAGGAGCTGGTCGGCCAGGACGCCCTGCTCGCGCCGGGCCGCC
>JAJXZZ010000433.1 GCA_021779795.1 Acidobacteriota bacterium
CCCTGTAGGCCTGTTCGATCGGTTCCCGCATCGGCCTCTTTCACTCCTCGGCTTCGAACGCGCGCGATGCGCACTGGAAGGAGAGGGTCCCATGAAACGGTCCATCGGCCTCGTCGCGGCGGTCGCGACTCTCGTGCTGGTTTCCGGCCCCCGCCTGGCCGCCCAGGGATTCGTCCCGGACCAGAACCGGGGGAGTCAGCCTCGCGCCGGCGTCTGCTTCTACATGGACGCGAACTACCGCGGCGAGAGCTTCTGCGCGAATGTCGGCGACAGCCAGCCGACGCTGGAGCGGCGTTACAACGACGAGATCTCGTCGATCCGGGTGTTCGGCAGGGTCGAGGTCGTCGTGTTCGACGACGCGAACTTCGGCGGCGCGAGCCTGAGGGTGACCGGCGACATGCCGAGCCTCGGGGACCTCAACGACCGGATCTCGTCGTTCCGGGTCCTGCCGACCTCGCCGGGGCAGGGCTGGCCCGGCGGGCAGTACGGCGGCGTGCGCGGAGGTTACCCGCCGCAGTACGGCGGACAGTATGGCGGGCAGTACGGCTACGGCGCCGGCGACCAGCCGCAGTACGGCGCCTGCTTCTACACCGACTCGGACTACCGCGGCCAGAGCTTCTGCCTCGGTTCGGGGCAGAGCCTGGGGACGCTGGAACCGCCCTTCCAGGATCAGATCTCCTCGATTCGGCTGTTCGGCGGCGTGCAGGTCGTCGTCTACAAGGACGCCCAGTTCGGCGGTGACGTCAAGACGATCCTCAGCGACATGCCGAACCTCGGCGACTTCAACGACGAGATTTCGTCCGCGCTGGTGGCCGGCGGCGTGCCGGGGGTAGCCGGGTACGGCGGGCAGTATGGCGGGCAGTCTGGCGGGCAGTATGGCGGGCAATACGGCGGGCAGTATGGCGCCGTGCCGCCGGTCAGCTACCCGGCCAACGGGGCCTGCTTCTACCTGGACTCGGACTACCGCGGCGAGAGTTTCTGCATGAACTCGGGCGAGACGATGCCGACGATCGACGAGCGCTTCAACGACCGGATCTCCTCGATCCGGCTCTTCGGCGGAGCCCGCGCCTTCGTCTACGAGAACCAGGACTACTCCGGCGACAACCGGATCATCTCGCGCGACACCCCCGACCTGGGCGACCTGAACGACAAGATCAGCTCGATCCGGGTGAAGTGAGCCGCCGGCTCTTGCGTGCCGGCCCCCGTCTGCGGGCCGGGGCCGGCACGCCGTCCACGGGCGAGGCCGTCGGCCGTTGTCCCGCCGCGTCAGCGCATGTTATGATGGCCTGTGGGGTCAGTCTCTAATTCATTGCCTGTCAATCATTTGCGGATAATGCGCGCGCGGTCTTCGGCCGGGGCCCGCCGCCTGTTGCGACGGGTGTCAGCCGGAACGGCGCGGCCGAAGGAACGCGTGTCGCGATGATTGTCCGCGAGGTGCTCGACAACGGGCTTCGGCTGCTGACCGAGCCGATGTCCGAAGTGCGGTCGGTCAGCGTCGGCGTCTGGCTCGCGCGCGGATCGCGCCACGAACCGGCCGAACACGGCGGCATGGCCCACTTCGTCGAGCACATGCTCTTCAAGGGGACCGCGACGCGCAGCGCCGAGGATATCGCCCAGGAGATCGACTCGGTCGGCGGGCAGCTCGATGCGTTCACCTCGAAGGAGTACGCCGGCTACTACATCAAGGTGCTCGACGAGCACCTGCCGCGGGCGGTGGACATTCTCTCGGACGTCGTCCTGCACCCGGCCCTCGCCGCCGAGGATGTCGAGCGCGAGAAGAAGGTGATCCTCGAAGAGATCAAGATGGTCGAGGACACGCCCGACGACCTCGTGCACGAGCTGTTCACCGGGAGCTACTGGGAAGGGCACCCCCTCGGCCGGCCGATCCTCGGCACGCGCGAGTCGGTGGAGCGCCTGACGCGCGACGCGATCGCCGACTACTTCGGCCGCGTCTACACGCCCAACAACTTCATCGTGTCGGCCGCCGGCAACCTGGAGCACGCGCGGGTCCGCGACCTGGTGGAGCGGGCCTTCGGCGGGGTCACGGCCGTGGGTGAAGCGGCGGCCGACCGGCGGCCGACGCCGGCGCCGAGCCTGGCGATCCGGGACAAGGATCTCGAGCAGACCCACGTCTGCCTGGGCACGGCGGCCCACGCGCAGTGCGACGACGACCGGTACGTCGGCTACGTGCTCAACACGCTGCTTGGCGGGTCGATGAGCTCGCGGCTGTTCCAGAACGTGCGCGAGCGCCGCGGCCTGGCCTATTCCGTGTTCAGCGGCCTGAGCGCCTACCGCGACACCGGCCTGCTGACGATCTACGCCGGGTGCGCGGCCGACGTGGCCGGCCAGGTCATCGACCTGACGGTGGAGGAGCTGCGGGGCTTCAGGAACGTCCCGGTGCCGGCCGCCGAACTGCGGCGCGCGAAGGATCACCTGAAGGGCAGCCTGATGCTCGGCCTCGAGAACACCGCCAGCCGCATGTCGCAGCTCGGCCGGCAGGAGATCTACTTCGATCGGCACTTCGGCCTCGACGAGACGCTCGAGGGGATCGAGCGCGTCACGGCGGACGACCTGCAGCGCGTCGCGCGCGCGCTGTTCCGGGACGGCGCGCTCGGCGGCACGGTGCTCGGGCCGCTCGACGGCTGGCAGTACCCGGCCGAACGGCTGAACCTGGGATGAGGGAGAGGCGGCGACAAGTAAGAAGGAAGTACAAAGTACGAAGTAAGAAGTGCGAAGTGGCCGCGGGGCGCGAGTCGCGAGCCCCGAGCCTCTCCTGGAGGCCGTGATGATCGGTCGTTACACCGGCGCGGCGATGGGCCGGATCTGGAGCGAGCAGCGGCGGTTCGAAACCTGGCTGCAGGTGGAGATCGCGGCCGCCGAGGCGCTGGCCGATGCGGGA
>JAJXZZ010000434.1 GCA_021779795.1 Acidobacteriota bacterium
GGGGCCCGACGGCCGGGAATTCGTCGGCGAGCGACTGCCACACGGTCGCGACCGTCGCCGGCTCGGCGACGCGGCGGTCCAGCTCGCGGGCCCCCGCCAGGTCGTGCAGCCGGCCGAACAGGAGGATCTTCACGCGCATGACCGGCGGAACGCCTCCTCCCGCGCCTGCTCGTCCGACGGGTCGGCCACCGCCCCTTCGATCCAGGCGTCGCCGTCCTCGAAGTACTCGTGCTTCCAGATCGGGGCCACCTGCTTCAGCCGCTCGATCACGTAGCGGCAGGCGGCAAACGCGTCGGCGCGCCGCGGCGACGCCGCCGCGATGGCCACGCTCACCTCGCCCGGCCCCAGCGTGCCGGTCCGGTGGTGGAACGCCACCCGCGCCGCGGGCCAGCGCCCGGCCACCTCGTCGCGGATGATCCCGAACGCGCGCAGGGCCAGCGGCTCGTACGCCTCGTACTCGAGGCGGACCACCTGGCGGCCGAGGTTCGACGCGCGCACCAGCCCGACGAACGTCACCACCGCGCCGTGGGCGCCGGGCTCGTCGCCGGCCACGAGCGCGGCGAGGGCCCCGACGTCGGGGACGCGCGGACCGATGGCCAGGCGGGGATCGCTCACCCCTCAAGTATACCGTGCCGGCGCCGCGGCCCGCAGGGGGCGCGGCCCGGCCTACTTCACGAAAATCAGGAAGAACTGGAAGGGGAGGAACGTCTCGCGCTTGAGCAGGCGCAGGCCCGCCTTCTCGGCCGTCGAGACGATCGTCTCCGGGTCGGGCCGGCCGCTGTCCGGGCCGGGGCCGCCGCTGCCCTTCTTGTAGTCGATGATGCCGACGCGCCCTCCCTCGCGCAGTGCCTTGCGCACGTTCTCGAGGAAGAGCACCGGGTTGCCGTACTGGATCTCCTGGTAGGTCTCGAGGATGATCACCGCGTCCACCGACCCGGCCGGCAGCATCGGGTCCGACACGGTGCCCTCCACGGTGCGCACGTTGTGGATGTCCTTCGACACGTCGCGCTCCACGCGCCGCTTGATCGCCTCGAGCATCGCGGGCTGCACGTCCTCGGCCCACACGATGCCGTTCGGGCCGACCCGCCGCGAGAGGCGGACGGTGAAATAGCCGCCGCCGGCGCCGATGTCGGCCACCTTCGAGCCGTCGGCGATGCCGAGGGCGTCCATGATCTGGTCGGGCTTCTGCCAGATGTCTCGGTCCGGCGTCTCGAGCAGGCCGAGGTCGGTCGGCGGGAACAGGGTGTGGGCCTTGGGCCTGGCCTGCCCGTTCGCCTGGGCCAGGGCCAGGTGGCACCCGGCCACGAGCGCCGCCAGTACCAAAATCGCGCGCCGGGCGGTCATCGCGTGAAAATCACTCCCGGAGTGTTTATACTCAGCCCATGTTACCAGCATTCTTCGGCAGCATTCTCGAACTAGTCATCAAGACGTCCACCGACCTCCCGCCCGACGTGCGCGGCGCCATGAAGGCCGCGCTCGCGGGCGAGCCCGCGGGGACCCAGTCGTCGCAGGCCCTGACGATCATCGCCCAGAACATCGATCAGGCCGCCGAAGGCGAGGGAGCGATCTGCCAGGACACCGGCCTCCCGACCTTCGAAATCCACGTGCCCATCGGCGCCAACCAGACGTGGATGGCCCAGCAGATCCAGGAGGCGATTGCCGAGGCCACCCGCCGCGGCAAGCTCCGCCCCAACTCGGTGGACTCGGTCACCGGCAAGAACTCGGGCAACAACCTCGGCCCCGGCACGCCCGCGATCCACTTCCACCAGTGGGACCGCGACGAGATCGACGTGCGCCTGGTCCTCAAGGGCGGCGGCTGCGAGAACACCAACATCCAGTACTCCGTGCCGTGCACGCTGGACCAGCTCGGCCGCGCCGACCGCGACCTCGAGGGGGTCCGCAAGTGCATCCTCCACGCCGTCTGGCAGGCCCAGGGCAAGGGGTGCAGCCCGGGCGCCATCGGCGTCTGCATCGGCGGCGACCGCGCCGGCGGCTACAATCACGCCAAGCAGCAGCTCTTCAGGACCCTCGACGACGTGAACCCCGACCCGGCGCTGGCCGAGCTCGAGGCCAGCATCATGAAGACGGTCAACGCGCTCGGCATCGGCACGATGGGCTTCGGCGGAAAGACCACGCTCATCGGCTGCAAGGTCGGCGCGCTCAACCGCCTGCCCGCGTCGTTCTTCGTGTCGGTGGCCTACGACTGCTGGGCGTTCCGGCGGCTCGGCGTGGTCCTCGACGCCAAGGACGGCTCGATCAAGAAGTGGCTCTACCGCGACCCGACTCACCCGGCGGCGCACATGCTCGACCAGGCCGGGTTCCAGCGCACCGGCCGCGAGGTGGTCCTGACCTCCCCGATCACCGAGGAGCAGATCCGCTCGCTGAAGGTCGGCGACGTCGTCCTGCTGAGCGGGACGATGTACACCGGCCGCGACTCGGTGCATTCCTACCTCATGAAGCACGACTCGCCCGTGAACCTCGACGGCGGCGTGCTCTACCACTGCGGCCCGGTCATCCTCAAGGAGGGCGACGGCTGGAAGATGATGGCGGCCGGCCCGACGACCAGCGCCCGCGAGGAGCCGTACCAGGGCGACATCATCCGAAAGTTCGGGATCCGCGTGGTGATCGGCAAGGGCGGGATGGGGCCCAAGACGCTCGCGGCGCTGAAGGAGCACGGCGCGGTCTACGTGAGCGCCATCGGCGGCGCCGCGCAGTTCTACGCCAGGTGCGTCCAGAAGGTCACCGGCGTCTCGCTGCCCGAGTTCGGCGTGCCCGAGGCGCTGTGGCACCTCCAGGTGAAGGACTTCCCGGTCATCGTCACGATGGACTCGCACGGCCGCAGCCTGCACAAGGACGTCGAGGCGGCGTCGGCCGAGCAGTTGGGGACGCTGAAATAGG
>JAJXZZ010000435.1 GCA_021779795.1 Acidobacteriota bacterium
CAGCCGCTCGATCCGCCGCCGCGCCGCCGCCTCGGCGCGGCCGGCCAGGCGGTCGATCCGCGCCCGGAACTCGGCCTGGCCCGCGACGACGAGCTCGGCGGCCGCCGACGGCGTGGGCGCCCGGAGGTCGGCCACGAAGTCGGCGATCGTGAAATCGGTCTCGTGCCCGACGGCCGAGATGACCGGGACCGGGCAGGCGGCAATCGCGCGGGCCACCGCCTCCTCGTTGAACGCCCACAGGTCCTCGATCGATCCGCCGCCGCGCCCGACGATCACGACGTCCACGCCGGGGACGCGGGCCACCGCCTGCAGGCCGCGCGCGATGTCGGCCGCCGCCCCCTCGCCCTGCACGCGCGCGGGCCGGATCACCAGGTGCACGTTGGGGTGCCGCCTCGTGATGACCTTGACGATGTCGCGGACGGCCGCGCCGTCGAGCGAGGTGACGACGCCGATCGTGCGGGGCAGGGCGGGCAGCGCCCGCTTGCGCTCGTCGGCGAACAGCCCCTCGGCCGCCAGCCGCTTCTTGAGCTGCTCGAAGGCGAGCTGCAGCGCGCCCGCGCCCTGCGGCTCCATCCGCTCGCAGACGATCTGGTACTCGCCCTTCGGGTCGTAGACGCTGACGCGCCCGCGCGCGAGGACCAGCAGGCCGTCCTCGGGCGTGAAGCGGAGCGCCCGCACGGCCGACCGCCACATCACCGCCTTGATCTGCGCGTTGGCGTCCTTGAGCGTGAAGTAGAGGTGGCCGGTCTGCTGCCAGAGCCGGCAGTTCGACAGCTCGCCCTCGAGCCAGACTTCGCCGAAGCGCGTCTCGAGCGTCTCGCGGATGGCCGCGGTGAGGGAGGTGACGGTCCAGACGCGGCGCGCGGTCCCGCCGGCCTCCGGCTCCTCGTCGGGCTCGGGCGCCTCGAACGGCAGGCCGAACGGATCGTCGGTGGGCACGGCCGCTATTCTATCGCCGTTTCGGCATCCATTCGCTCGAGGTCGGCGAGCGGGAGGGCAAGCCTGGTGATGGACGTCGCCTTGCCCGTCGCCTCGTCCACGCCGACGACGACGCCGAGCAGGCGCGGGTCGCCGGTGGCGGGCTCGAAGCGCGACGGCATCCCGGTCAGGAAGCGGGCGAGCGCGGGCTGGCGCTCGGTGCCGATGATCGAGGCGTGCGGGCCGGTCATGCCGGCGTCGGTGATGTAGGCGGTGCCGTTCGGCAGGACCCGCTCGTCGGCCGTCTGCACGTGCGTGTGCGTGCCGACGACGGCGGTCACGCGGCCGTCGAGGTGCCAGCCCATGGCGATCTTCTCGGACGTCGCCTCGGCGTGGAAGTCGACGAGGATGATCCGCGTGCGGCCGGCGAACGCCTCGAGTTCGCGCAGCGCGGCGGCGAACGGGTCGTCGAGCGGCGGCATGAACACGCGGCCCATCAGGTTGATCACGCCGACGCCCTGGCCGGCGGCCGTGCGCCCCAGCGCCGACCCGCGCCCGGGCACGCCGGCCGGGTAGTTGGCCGGGCGCAGCAGGCGCGGCTCGGTCGCCACGTAGTCGAGCGACTCCTTCTTGTCCCAGACGTGGTTGCCCGACGTCATGACGTCCACGCCGGCCGCCAGGAGGCTGTCGCCGATCTCGCGCGTGATGCCGAAGCCGCCGGCCGCGTTCTCGGCGTTGGCCACCACGAAGTCGATGGCGTAGCGGCGCTCGAGCGCGCGGAGCCCCCGTCGGACGAGGTCCCGCCCGGGCCGTCCGAAGATGTCGCCGATGAGGAGGATGTTCATGCCGTCGTGATCGGGACGAGGATTTCGCGGCCCCGGCGATCGTCGATCCGCGGGACGATCACGCGGAGCTCGCCCGCCCGGAAGAGGGCGCGGGCCCGGCCGCCGTCGAAGGCGCCGTCGAGGCGCACGGCGCGGGCAAACCGCCCGAAGCCGCGCTCGACGACGTGGAAGGTGGACCCGTTCCGATCGGCCGCGTAGGGCGTCGGCTTCAGGCCGACCATCACGAGCACGTTCTGCTTGAGCAGGATCCGCACGTGGTCGGCGGCGACGCCGGGCAGGTCCAGCACGACCTCGAGCGCCTCGGTCGTCTCGCGGACGTCGAGCGTCGGGGTGCAGTGGCCGGCCGCCTGCAGTCGCGCCGCCCCCGTCGTCTGCTCGAGGTGTTCGAAGAGCCGGGCGACCTCGTCGTGGAAGTCGCGCACTTCCGATGACAGCAGGATGCGGTGGAGATCGTGCATGCAGTGTGTCCCGGGCCGAACTCTTCCATCTTCGCACAGGGAAGGCTGGGGGGCATAGAATTCACTCGGCGGTCGGCGGGCGGCCCGCAGGGAGATCACCATGGAGCCATTGCTGAGAGCGGCCATCGACGAGCTTCGCGCCGACTCGATTTCGGGCGCGTCCGAGCTGCTGCCGCGGGCGATCGGGATCCTGCGGCTCGGCCTGGAGCGCCCGTTCGAGGAACTGGTCGAGGCGGCGCGAGACGTCGGCCGGGCGCAGCCGTCGATGGCGCCGCTGTGGAACGCGGCGCTGGCCGCCCTGGCCGAGCGCCGCAGCCCCGGCGCGCTGGGCCGGTTCGACCAGCGGCGGCGCCGGGCGGGCCGGGCGATGGTCCGCGTGGCGCTCGACGAGCTGCTGCTCGGGGGCCAGGCGGCGCGCCACGTGGTGACGATCTCCTTCAGCGGCTCGGTGCTGGCCTGCCTGCGGGCGATCGGGGCCGTGGCGCCGCTGCGCGTGTCGTGCGCCGAGGGGCGGCCGGGCCTCGAGGGGCGGCGCCTGGCCGCGGAGATGGCCGGCGCGGGAATCGCGGTGGAGTTCTACGGCGACGCCGCGCTGGGCGGCGCGCTCGGCCGCGGGGCCGCCGGCGAGACGGTCGTGCTGGTCGGCGCCGACGCCGTGACGCCGGCCTGGG
>JAJXZZ010000436.1 GCA_021779795.1 Acidobacteriota bacterium
CGCATCGTGCGCAGCTTGATCAGGAGGAAGCGCCGCCCGAACTGGCCGACACGGGACTGCCGGTACACCACCGGCGAACCGTCGATGATGAGCACCGCCAGCATCGCCGGCAGCAGCACGGGCAGGGCGAGGGCGAGGAATGCGAAGGCGAGCGCCACGTCGACCACCCGCGTGGCACGGTTGAACAACTCCCAGTGGATGACCGAAAAACCGGGCTGGTGCAAGAACGCCGCCGGCGAGAGTTCGTCCACCGGCAGCCGCCCATCGACCCACGCCCACAGCTCGGAGGCCACCACCACCGGCACGCCGGAGAACTGCATCGCCGTGAGATCGGCGATGAGGCCTGCGTCGCCGACCGGTTCGCCGGCCAGTACGACCAGCTCGGCGCGATGCCGGCCGGCTGCCTCCGCGACGCTGGCGGCCGCGAGGCCGGACCCGTCAACCGGCTCCCACGGTGCCCCGGGGTGCGCGGCGAGCTTGCGACAGACCTCGGCCGCGGCATCGGGCGCGCCGACCACGATTGCACGCGGGCGCGGCCGCCGGCGCAGCCAGATCGCGGCTGCGCTCCGCGCCGCCACCGCCCCCACGGCCCAGGCCGCGGTGGTGATCAGCAGCAACCCGCGGCCGAACCGCCAGCTCGGAATCAGGTAGGTCGCGAGCCCAAGCGCCGTGCCCCACACAGCCGCCACCACGGCGACCCTCGCCGCCACCTCCGCCCGTCGCCGCAGGACGATCGGCTCGTAGAGTTCGGCCGCGACCGCGGTGGCCCACATCGCCGCCAATCCGATCACCACGAGCCCGGGGTGGGCAACGAGTTCGTACAGTTTCCCCGCCCGCTCCGGGCCCGCCGAGAAGCGAACCACGTGCGCGAGGTAGCCGGCGGCGCCGAGCCAGGACCCATCGAACACGGCGAGGGCGAGGCGCAGGCGCGGCGTGCGGGGAAGGAACAGACTCATCGTTGCCCGCGATGGTGCGCGGGATCGCCGAACGTGTCAACAATCCGCGGCCCGGACCGGGGTCGCGCGCTCAGCGGTAGAACTCGGCGATCGTGGCGACGACCCGCTCGCGTTCGTCCGCCCGCAGTTCCGGGAAGATCGGCAGCGCCAGGACCTCGGCCTCGGCGCGCTCCGACTCGGGGAAGCTCCCCTTGCGGTAGCCGAGGCCGGCGAAGCACGCCTGCTCGTGCAGCGAGATCGGGTAGTACACCTCGGCCCCGACGCCGTGCTTGGCCATGTGCTCGCGGAGTTGGTCGCGCCTGGGCGCCCGCACCACGTACTGGTGGTAGGTGTGGCCGCGCCCGGGCAGCTCCTCCGGCACCCGCACCGTGCCGTCGAGACCCGCCGCGCGGAACAGCTCGCGGTAGTGCGCGGCGCCCGCCTGGCGCTTCGCGATCCACCCGGCCAGGCGCGGCAGCTTGGCGCGCAGGATCGCGGCCTGCAGCGCGTCCATGCGGAAGTTGCCGCCGACAAAGTGGTGCACGTACTTCGGGCGCATCCCGTGCATCCGCATGTCGAGGAGCTTCTCGCCGAGCGCCTCGTCGTTGGTTGTGACCAGGCCGGCGTCGCCGAACGCACCTAGGTTCTTGGTCGGGAAGAACGAGAAGCAGCCGAACGTGCCGATCCCGCCGACCATGACCCCGTTGTACGCCGTGCCGATCGCCTGACAGCAGTCCTCGACGAGCGGGACTCCGGGCGCGGCCGCCCTGATCGCGTCCATGGCCGCCGCCTGCCCGTACAGGTGCACCGGGATGATCGCCCGGGTGCGCGGCGTGACCGCCGCGGCCAGCTTGCCGGGGTCGAGGTTGAAGTCGCGCGGGTCGATGTCGGCGAACACGGGCCGCGCGCCGAGGCGGTGGATCACACCGGCCGTGGCGAAGAACGTGAACGGCGAGGTGATCACCTCGTCCCCCGCGCCGACGCCGAGCGCCATCAACGCCGCCAGCAGCGCGTCGGTGCCCGAGGACACGGCGACGGCGCGCTTGACGCCGAGGTACGCGGCGCACTCGGCCTCGAAGCCGGAGACCTCCGGCCCGAGGATGAACTGCTGCGTCGCGAACACGCGCTCGACGGCGGCGTGGACGTCGTCGCTCACATCGAGCCACTGTCTTTTCAGGTCGAAGAGCGGAACGGGGGGTTTGTTGTCGGTCATCGGTCTCTCTCCAGGGGCGGGGTCGCGCGGCCGCCGTCGCATCCGCCGCGGGCCACAGCCTAGCAGAGAACGACCGCGTGGACGAACACGGGAGAAGACACAGGAGAAGACCGGCTTCTCCCGGGCCGGCGGGGAGCCGCCTCAATCCCGGGACTCGCGCAACCACAACTCGAGCACGAGCAGGGCGTAGACGAGGCCGGGCCGGTTGCGATCGGCCATCGTCCGCCCCTCGACCAGCGCGCGCACGAACGCCGGCTCGAGGTACGCCCCGACCCGCGCGTCCGGCGCCAGGAGCGAGTCGTGGACGAGGTCGCGCAGGTCGCCGTCCAGCCACGCCGCCAGGGGCACCTCGAACCCCCGCTTTCCCCCAGCGATCACCTCCCGCGGCAGGCGGCCACGGTAGGCGTCACGGAGCACCGCCTTCAGCCGCGAGCGGCGGATGCGGAACCCGACCGGGAGCCGCAGTGCGAACTCCGCGACCTCCTGGTCGAGGAACGGCGAGCGTGCCTCGAGCGAGGCGGCCATCGTCGCCATGTCCATCTTCACGAGCAGGCTCGAGAGCAGCTCGATGCCGATGTCGCCGGCGACCTCGGCGTCCACGGCGGCGAGGGTGCCGTCGAGCCTGTCGGCGACCCACGCCTCGGTCGCCGGCTGCGGCCGGCCGCGCCACACCTGCCTCTTGTCCTCGTCGAGCAGCAGGTCCTTCGTCCACACGAGGTAGCGCGCGCCGGGCTCGAGCCCGA